>JAAFHK010000312.1 GCA_013297565.1 Cytophagales bacterium | reverse complement strand
TATAAAGTATTTCGAAACTGAAGAAGCCGCAGAAAACTGGTTATTATACTAAAACTAAAATGGTTTTCACGTAAAAACGAACATTCTTGTTCGTTTCTGTGGCGAACAAGAATGTTCGCCGTACAAAACCAATTTTGATTGAGTATATCTTAAAAACGTAATAAATTTTAAGTAAGCACTACCCAATCCAAACATTCGGAATCAAAACGAAAATAATAATCTTGCCAAGATGTGCGGTGAAAAAGAATCATGAAAAAAATCCACTCTCTAATTTTTTTCATGTCGGCTTCTAGCAAAGGGTGCGTAAGCCTATATTCCGTCTGGTTCGCTACGAAATAGTTGATTTTTCGAACCATTTTTTGCGTAAAAGTCGTATTTTTTTCAAAATCACTTTCTTCGAGGTGCAAATAAAATTTCTTTCCTTTTTCTTTTGTCAAACGCCAAGAAAGTTCCGTATAACCTAATTGTAAAGGCAATTTGAGGTGGATTTTCTCACAGGATTCGAAATCCTTTTTTTCAAAAATTTCCAAAGCCATTCTTTTTTCAAAGCAGTTTTTTGGAAAAATTTTTTCTCTAAAAATGCGGTTTTTGTTGTTTTCAAAATACGTTTTGATCGCTTTTTGCCAATCCGCAGGCACAAGGCGGTTGTGGTTTGGGTGATCGTGCCACTGGTGAAAAACGTGTGTAGTTTCGGGACTTATCCACTTGATTTCCAAGCCTTTAGCCTGCAAACGCAAACTTGCGTCCGAGTCTTCCAAACCCCAAAGCATATAAAATTCGTCTGAACCGCCAATCTCCGCAAAATCCATTTTACTCACCACAAAAAGCCCTGTAGCGTTTTGATCGCTTAGTCGAAATTTTTGTTCTAAATCCTTGTTAATGAACAAGTTAGTATAATCCGTAAAAGTTTCACTTAAATAATAACAGTGGTAATGCAAGAGTCTGTTTTGGGCAATTTGGGTTTGCAGAACCGTCAAAAAATCAGTCGGATAAATCATGTCGATATCGACCATAATTAGGTATTCGCCCTTCGCCAAATCGAGCGCTGTATTGAGGGCGTGGGGTTTGCACCAAAGCCAACCCTGCGCCTCCAGATAAGTATAATGCGCACCCAAACTGGCACTTATTTTCTGTACTTCGGTTCGATACTGGGGATCAGAACCGTAATCGATGAGCAGAATTTCAAAAGAATCGAAGTTTTGTGCCGCTAAAGATTGCAAACAACGGCGCACCCTTTCAGCATCTCGATTTCGGTAGGTCGCAAGGAAGGAAAATAGCATTTTTTGGGGAGGAGTTTTAGTCAAAATATTTTTCGAAATCCTTGAATTTGGGATTATTTCTTATCCAATTTCGCTTAAAACTCACAAAAGAACTTTCTGCTTTTTGTGTTTTTTTGCTCAAACGTTCTGCGATTTGCTTCTCAAATTCTTGGCGGAATCTTGGTAATTTTTCCCATTGCTCTAATAAACCAATCGTTTGGCTCAAATTTTCAACGATTAACTCCCTTAATTTTTCAAAAGAAAGGCTTGTAGTGTTATTATCTCCATTATAGATTTTGTCTAACACCATTTTCGTGTATTGCGCTTTCCTGTTCAAATCGGCGTTATTGGTAACTGTCTCTATATCAACCCATTGCGTTTTAGGATTGTAAGTTAATAACAAAATTTGTTCAGTAGAATCTTTGCAAACGTCTAACAATTCGGTCTCAGAGGAAGTATTAGCATCTTTGGGTTTGATTTTATTGCATTTTTGGCAGATCAAATACAAATTCTTCCAGTCATTTTCCAAAGATGGAAAAGCGTTTTTTGGACGAAAATGGTCAATTTCTGTATGACGAGTAATTTCCTCACACAAATAGCACCTATCCAAAAAATCGGTTTCTATCATTTTTCTAATATCGGCATCATTGTACTTAAATTGATGGCTTGGGCAAACGCTTTTTTGTACTTCGATCATAGTTTTGCTTGGCTACTTTTGTAACGTAAATACATTTCAGGTGAAAGCAAAGGCGAAAGTTGGCTTAATTCGGTTTCCAAATTCGCTAAAAGAGTGATTTCTTGTACGGTCAAATCTGTTTTTTCTACCAAACTTTCATACGTTTCAATTTTAGTTTCCAATAATTGGGAATAATCGTTTTTTACTTGAAAATGGTGTTTTACTAATGCCATTGCCGAAATATCCTCAATATTTTCCAAGCGTTGCCGATTTTCCAAATCAAAAACTACCGCATTCGGGATCGAATTAAGCACAAAAGGCGAATGGGTGGTTACAATAAATTGGATTTTTGGGAAAAAAGTCGTCAGAAAAGGCAGAATTTTTTTCTGCAAATCGATATGCAAATGCGTTTCGATCTCATCAATCAAGACAATGCCTTGTAGGTCAGTTCTCGAAACTTTCATGCCTTCCATTCGAAGTAAAATTTCGGTAACAATATTGACATAAGACGCAAAACCGTCCGAAAGCGTGTTAAAATCAAAAATTTTGGTGTTGTTTTCGGCTTTGATCGTATAATTAAATTGGTCTAAATCCGATTCGAAAACTAAGTTGTTATCCTCAAAAATTTCTCGTAAAATATCCCGAAAATTGTCTAACCATTGCTGAATTTCTTGAGCCTCTTTTTCTCTTTTTTGATGAAAAAATTTAAGCATTTTCATCTCTTGCAAAAGCAAATATTTGACGATTTGGCTACTCGCATTTTTGTCTAAAGTATTGTATTCCAATAAATTAACGGCTTCATTAGTTTTCGGAACTTCAGGTTTGAATTGGCGTTGAACTTTGGCATAAAACAATACTAATTCTTTAAAAAAATCCCCTAAGTTTTTAGAAAAATTTATTTTTAATCTATTGAGTAAATCTAATTGTTTTTCATAAACATTTATTGAGTTTTGATAATTTTCGATAGTTATATCAAGATTTTTTTTCATTGCCATTTCTTGAGTATTTGATAATTGAGTTTTCAAAGTTTCAAGGGCTAATTTCCAAGTGTTAATTTCACTAAGTAATGTTGTTTCGGTTTGTAATTTAGTTTGTGTTTGTATAATTAAAAAATCTCTCACTGCCTCCAGCACACTCGTTTTGCCCGATCCGTTTTTGCCTGTGAGGATTAGGTGTTTGCGTTCGGTTTCAGAAATTTCAATTTTGATATTTTCCAAGTGCCGTACTTTTCGGATTTCGATAGCCGTAGCAAAAACTTCGTTTTCCATAATAGATGTTTTTTGAGCAAATATAATAAAAAATACCATTTCGGTTAAGAAATGGTATTTTTTGTTTTGCTTACTCTATCCTAATTTTCTTCACAAAACTGCCTTTTTCGGTTTCCAAACGCAGGTAATAGACTCCTGTGGGTTTTCTGTCCAAATCAATCAACTCATTGATTTTGAGTAGATTGGCATAGTCTCGTTCCCAAATGGCTCTGCCCTGCGAGTCATACACCTTGAGGCTAACTCGTTCAAATTTCTGATCCAATCGTACCTTAAATTCGCCCTTAGAGGGGTTCGGATAGACCAAAAACGCCTGCTCGATATCGCTTTCTTGGTTTGCTGTTACAATTTGCTTCTCGACCGTAATCGTGGTTGAGGCGCTGCTTCGGCGCGTGCCTTGTTGAACAATGGCATATACCTCCACTTTTTCGTTCTCAAGCCTTCCGCCAAAAAAGGAATTGATTTCTATGCAATTCTGGTTTTCTGTTGTGCGGAAAAACCGACCATTCACAAACCAATCTATTTTATAATCGGTCAAATTGCCTATTTCCACGCAAACTTGCTTGCCTATTTGTCTTAAAAAAGGCTGGGCAGGTTTTGGATAAACCATAGGCGGTACGGCTCTCAAGGCGCTTTCGGCAGGAACAGGCGCATTACTTACTATCCGTACTTCGTATTTGTCGCTTTTCTCGATAAATTGCGGCATTTGTACCACAAATTTACCTGTTTGGGCGTTTTGCGTGCCTAATTCGATCAAAACCGAAGGCGTAAAACTGCGATTGACTAACCAAAGTGTTACTTGGTTTGTCCCAAGCGCCTGATAATCAACCGTTAAGGTTTCGCCATCTGCACTCAAATTGACGTTCGAGATCGACAAACTTGGACGTACCAGAATCCCAAACTGATAGACCGTTTGCGCCGCTTCGAAAGCCTCGTTGCCTTCTTGGGAAACGATTAGCGTAAAAACTCCCGCCTTTCTTGGAATAATCCTATTGCCTTGTACCTCCGCCATGTCCGCAGGCGAAACCGCAAACCTAAGAGGTAAGCCCGAATTTGCCGAAGCATTAAGGGCAAAACCGTCCGTATTTGGATTGTTCGAGAAAGTCAAATTAGGAATTTGGGTAAAAGCAATGGCTTGCGTTTTCCGAGAAATCGTTAAACTTTGCTCTACGGGCAGCGCAGGAAAATAAAAATCATCTCCGTTTTGGATAGCGCGGATTCGGCTAAAACCCGCTTTCAACAAACGCACATTGCCGTTGCTGATTTCTACCAAATCTCGTCCTTCCAAGACCTCGTAAGTGATGGGCAACAAGGAACTTGCCAAGGCATTCAGGGCGAAATTTGGATCACCAAAAATGCGGTTTTGGATAGGCAGGAATGAAATAGTCTGCTGTGCTTTGCCGAGCCTTAAGAACATTAGGACTCGGTTGGAAGCACCCGCCTTGTCGGTTTCGGGCATCCAAACGCTGATCTGCACATCGCCAATAAATCTGCTTAGTTGGATTCTTCCGTCTGTGGTTTTGGTAGCCCCTGGGCTGACGATTTCCCAAGCCAAATTGGGGTTTCCAAAATTGGGGATAAAAGGAGGCGTATTCCATGCTACTTCGGGCAAACCAGCAATTTGCGAAGCCAAAAGCGTAGTTCTTTGTTTGACTACTTTAAATCTGATTTTAAAAGCATTGCCGTTCTGGTCGAAAAGGGTAATTTCCTGATCGCCTACAGCGTTCGGAATAATAGCCCCTACGGTATAGCCCGCATTGCCTTGTATTTTGCCCAAAATCAAGCCGTTCAGGGAAATGGGTTTGTCGATCTCGAAATCCCCCGCAAGCGTAGTGGTTTGGCTACTCGAAAGCGTGATCGGCTGTCCGTTGATGACCGAATTGACCGAAACGGGAGCAGCCGTTTGTGGATTTGTGCTTGTACCTGCCGTAGGATTGTTGGGCGTTGGGGTTGGAGTTGGCGGCGGTGGCAGTGGCGCTCCGCTTATCGAAAACCTCGACAAGGAAGTGGCATTGACATTCACTATGCGCCCCGACAGATCGCCCAGAGTTCCTAAAGCTGTC
>JAAFHK010000311.1:4824-5273 GCA_013297565.1 Cytophagales bacterium | reverse complement strand
CCAAACGAAATTACCATCAAAAAACTCGACACCCACTCGACCGCAGGGCTGTAGCGAACTCGAAAATAGTCCCCGAAGGTAATAATATTCATTCGGTACAAGCGTTTGGCAAAAAATGCCCCAACCAAAATCAAGCAAAGCGCCGCCCCAAATGGTTCTTCAATGACTCCCAAAATGCCTTTAGCGACAAATTCGGAAGAAGCTCCCAGAATGGTTTCCGCCCCGAACCACGTAGCGAAAAGCGTACTCGAAGCCAAAAAAAGCGGTAATTTTTTACCCGCCAACACAAAATCACTCGCACTCTTGACATAGCGCGAAGCAAAAACGCCAAGCAGAAGCGTCAATAAAATATAGAAACTAATCGCAAAAATGAGCATAAGACCTTGATTTAGAGTCGAATACAAATATTACTTTCTTCGGTAAAAAACCGCAAAGCCTCAAAACCGCCT
>JAAFHK010000311.1:2897-4814 GCA_013297565.1 Cytophagales bacterium | reverse complement strand
CGCCTTCGCGCCCCATGCCCGATTGTTTCATGCCCCCAAAAGGCGTTCGCAAATCCCTAATCAGCCAGCAGTTTATCCAAACGATTCCCGCCTCTATCTGCTGTGCCATGCGATGCGCTCGGCTTAAGTTTTCTGTCCAAATGCTCGCCGAAAGTCCATAATTTGTGCTATTTGCCCATTCAAGAGCTTCGTTTTCGGTGCGGAAAGGCGTAAGCGTAACCACCGATCCAAAAATTTCCTCCTGATTGGTTCTACAGTCAAAAGGTAAGTTTTCGATTACCGTAGGAGCAATAAAATACCCATTTTTGCATCTGCCTTCCAATTTGATTTCGTGTCCGCCCGCCAAAGTTTTTCCGCCTTCCTGCTTCGCTAAAGCTATGTAATCCAATACTTTAGCATAATGCTGTGCGGAAACTACAGCCCCCAAATTGCTACTTTCTTCCAAAGGATCGCCTACTTTCAAGCGTTTGGTTTGCTCTACAAATTTCTGTTTGAAGGTTTCATAAATCGATTCTTCTATGAAAATGCGTGATCCGCAAAGGCAAATTTGCCCTTGATTGGTAAAAGCCGCCCGTACTGCCGTTTTTACGGCTTCTTCGAGGTTTGCGTCCGCAAACACAATCGTTGGGTTTTTTCCACCCAATTCTAAAGACAATTTTTTAAATTCAGGAGCCGCAATTTGGGCAATGCGTTTGCCTGTAGCCGTTCCACCTGTAAAACTAATGGCTTTTACTGCTGTATGTTCGACCAAAGCCTGCCCCACTTTTGCTCCGTTCCCATGCAAAATATTCAATACGCCTTTTGGCAAACCCGCCTCATGGCAAATTTCGGAAAGCAAAAAAGCCGTCATGGGCGTAATTTCGGAAGGTTTGCCCACTACCGAACAGCCCGCCGCCAAAGCAGGAGCAATTTTCCAAGAAAAAAGATATAAAGGCAAGTTCCATGGCGAAATACAAGCCGATACGCCCACAGGACGGCGAAGCGTATAATTCAGGATTTCGGCACTGCTGCGGTGCGTTTCGGTGTGTTCGTGCAAAAGCGCCGTTCCGTAAAAATGAAAGTTGGAAGCGGCACGCGGAATATCCATGCGTTTGGAAAGCGAAAGCGGTTTGCCTGTATCGGTGGTTTCGGCAATGGCAAAACGGTCGAGATTTTTACTGATCAACTCACTGATTTTCAATAAGATACTCGAACGTTCCTCGAGGCTTGTATTTGCCCAAAGCGGAAAAGCCTGTCGAGCCGCCTCGACCGCTTGCTGGGCATCTTCGGCATCACTATCAGGAATCAAACTATAGATTTCGGCAGTAGCAGGATTGGGATTTTCCAAAAAATTGTGGTTATGGGCTTCTTGCCATTCTCCGTTTATATAATTCAAAATTTTGTGCATATTTTTCTTGGGTTTTAGGAAAGCAAACATACAAAATTATAGCAAATCAATACGCACTTTGATTTTTTGGAGCAACCGAAACTCAAGTCAGTTTGCTCGATCTGCAAGGTAAAATTTTGTACGCCTTCGAAACCCAAAAATAGAACAGCCTTTGGGAACATCATTACGGTTTTTCTACTTACCAAAAGGAGTGTATTTGCTTGATAGTCAAATACTTGATCAAAAAATTATCAAGAAAATGTTGAAGCAGTAGTTTTTTTGTAATAAATTGTTTTCCTTTACTTTTTCTATACTCAAAAATTAATTGGTTTTAGACTGTAGTATAGGCTTTAGCCTGTGTAGAAGCACAGGCTAAAGCCTATGCTACAGAAAAATCAATTTATACAAACCCTTATTCGATTCATAAATTATATGGAAATTATTGCCGATTTGCTCAAAATTACGATCCCCGCCGCACTTGTACTGTACGGTATGTTTCTTTCTGTAAAATCATTGCTCAAAAATGACTACGACAAAAAACTCATCGAATT
>JAAFHK010000311.1:0-2887 GCA_013297565.1 Cytophagales bacterium | reverse complement strand
TTCCTTTGCGCCTACAGGCGTATGAGCGCATGGCGCTTTTTCTGGAACGGATTACACCCAACAACCTCATTACACGCCTCAACGACAATTCTTATACGAATGAAGAAATGCGAATTGTCCTAATTAATGAAATTCGAAATGAGTTTAATCATAATTTTTCACAACAAGTTTATATAAGCCCCGAAGCATGGGCGCAGATCAGAACCGCCACCGAAAGGGTGATTTCTGCCATCAATGATGCTTCATCAGGCACAGAACCTTCAGGACAAAGCATGGCTTTGATCAAAAGGGTTTTCGAGGGTGTGATCAACGCCAATGATGACTACACAAGCGAAGCCCTCGAAGTATTAAAAAGAGAAGTGAAAGCATTGTTTTAAAATACTGAAAATGAGCAAATTAGCTTACATAAATTTGGGTTGTGGAACGCATTTTCACCAAGATTGGCACAATCTCGATTTTGTCGCCATGGCAGAAGGCGTACAAGCCCACAATTTGCTAAAAGGTATCCCATACCCTGCTTTTTCGTTCGAAGCCGTTTATCATTCGCACGTTTTGGAACATTTTACCAAGCAAGACGGTGAAGAATTCATTGCCGAATGTCATCGAATACTCAAACCGAAGGGCATTATTCGCATAGTTGTGCCTGATTTAGAGCAGATTGTTCGCCAGTATTTGCACTGGTTCGAAAAAGGCGCACAAGATTTGACCGATCAGACTTCTGCCCAAAATTACGATTGGATTATGCTCGAAATGTATGACCAGTGCGTTCGAAATGTGTCGGGTGGCGAAATGGCAAAATATCTTTTCCAAGATCACATTCCCAATCGAGGTTTTGTCATGAGTCGCATAGGTTGGGAAGGCGAAACCTTACTTGCTAATTTTTTAAAAAACAGAAAAAACGAAATCCCTACGGAAAAAACAATTTGGCAAAAAATAGCTTATTATTTTTCGTGGTATCCCTATAAAAACAGACTCAAAAGGTGGCTTTTTTCCCAGCAACTCGAAACTTTTGCTGAAGAACAGCGACTTTTGGAAACAGCCCGTTTTCGGGCTTCAGGGCAAATCCATCAATGGATGTACGACCGCTATTCTTTGGAAAGGCTTTTACTAAAACATGGTTTTCAAGAAGTGCAGGTTTTTTCTGCTTTTGAAAGCCAGATTCCAAATTGGAAAAGTTTTGGTTTGGATTTCATTGGCGATCAGGTCAGAAAACCAGAATCGCTATTTATCGAAGCCGTAAAACCTTAAAAATCACCGCAAACCTATAAGGTTTTGAAAACCTGATATTATAGGTTTAAAACGCTACAAAATTGAATATTTTACATATCAATTCGATGGACGTAGGCGGGGCGGCGATTGCCGTGATCCGTTTGCACGAAGGGCTTTTGGCACAAGGTCAAAACTCGAATTTGCTTGTCCGTTCGGAAAGGCGTTTGGGAATCCCGAAAAAATACATTTTTTCTGAAAAACCTGAACAGCTCGATTTTTGGGAAAAAATGAAAATAAAACTGCGTTTGCGCAGTCCGCACAGTTTCTACGACCGACAAGGTTTGGCACTCGAAGGTGAAAATCTGGGCTACGGTTTTAGTTTTCCGCAAAGCCTTCATGACATTACCCAACACGAACTTTACCACAAAGCCGACATCATACATCTGCATTGGATTGGAAAGTTATTGGATTTTGAAAGTTTTTTTCAAAAAAATACCAAACCTGTAGTTTGGACACTGCACGATTTTAACCCCTTTTCAGGCGGTTTGCACTACCCGATAGGTACGACATACACAAGCGAACATCTTTTGGATTTTATTCCAAACCCAACAAGCAAATTAGATTTTTTGCTTAATGAAAATTTGAAAATAAAAATCAAAGTTCTTGAAAAAGTACAAAATTTGACTGTAGTGGCTACTTCCCAATACCTCAAAAATTTTTCAGAAAAAAGCATTGTTTTGGGCAAATTTCCACACCACTTAATTTCTTTGGGTTTGGATATTTCCCATTTCAAACCCCATGACAAAGTTTTTTGCCGAAATCTTTTTGGGCTTGAGCCGCAGAAACGAACTTTTGTTTTTTCGGCAACTAACTCCCTCATTTACAAAGGATTGCCTTTGCTTCTGGAGGTTTTGGAAAGGATCAAACCTCGTATGGATTTCCAATTATTGGCGGTTGGTTTGCTCGATAGGGAACTTTTGGGGCGCTTTCCTGAAGTGCGTTTTACGGGCATGGTGCATGACGAAAAACTGATGGCGATGGTCTATTCGGCGGCGGATTTGTTTGTGAATCCTTCCATGCAAGAGGCTTTTGGGCAAACGACCATCGAGGCTTTGGCTTGCGGTGTGCCTGTGCTGGCGTTCCCAACGGGAGGAGCGCTGGAAGTAATTACGCCCGAAAATGGCATTTTATGCCCAGATTTTAGTTGGCAAAGTTTGGAAAAGGCGCTTTGGCAGTTTTTTGAAACCCAAAATCGATTTCATTCGGATTCGATTCGCCAAAAAGCTATTGAAGCCTTTGATATTCAAGCGATTAGCCAAAAATATTTGAATTTGTACGAAAAAGTACAAAATTTAGGATAAGTGTAATATTTAAAAAACTATATTTGCAAAAATTTTTTGGTTTCATTTTTTAAAACACTTAACACTTGTGAAAAACATATCTATTATTTTGAATGTGGTGCTGATTGTCGCCGTTTTGGTTTTGTATGGTTTGTATTTCAGAAATTCGGGCAATGCCTCGAGTCCTGCCAATAGTTCAGAAAAATCAGGCGTAACTGCTCCAAGTGGCTCGATAGTTTATATCAATACGGACACGCTACTGGCTAATTACAAACTTTTGGAAGATGCTAAGGGCGAATTGATTGGCAAACGCGACAAAGCGGAAAAACAATTACAGG
>JAAFHK010000310.1 GCA_013297565.1 Cytophagales bacterium | reverse complement strand
AAATACTTATCACTTGGATTTGTTCCTTCAGACATCGTGAAACCTGTAGTGCCATTGATGTTTTCAGGTCTGAAAATCTGATCTAAAGACTGTTTGGGAATTTCGCTATTAAAATTCAACCCTCTGCTATATGACATCCAGCGAGCAGAAAAATCACGTGCTTTGTATTCGGTATAAATCCCTGCTCTTAATTTGATTGCCGAATTTTCTTCGCCCTCTTTTCCCCCAATTTGATGTTCAAAATTGGTACTTGCTGTTAGGCTTAATTCACTCAATTTGGAATAAAAACGTGCCAAATCGAAAGTAGTAGCCCCTGGAGGAACAGCTATCTCAAAAGGTTGGCTTTCAGGAGCATTAAACGACCGAATACTGCGGAAACGGCGAAAATCTGGTTCTTGACGGTTTGTATAAGACAATCCTCCTAACCAAGTAAGTTTAGTTTTGTCTTTGTTGAGGCGGTGAGTGCCGCTTAACTGACCAGAATAAATACTGCGGCTTTCATAGCGGAAAGCATAATTGCGTAAATCTGCTCCTTGCGAAACAAAATCTTTTCCGTTCCGAACCGTAGTTTCGGTTGTCCCCATTTGGCTGAACAAATTGCGAAACTCGATTTTGAAATTATCATTGATAAAAAACGACCAGTTATGCACCAAACCCAAACGAACATTGGTGCTATTTTGATTATCCACAAAAGCCAATTCTTGATCACTTCGTCTTACGGTAGGATTTGGATTATTCAAATAACGAAAACGTTGCAAATCTTGGATAGTTTGGCGGGTAATGCTGTAATTGAGGGCTGTAATATGACCAATTTGTACTTTTCCTGCATTGAAACGGCGAGCAACACTCAAACCCAAGCGCATATCGGGTAGGGCATTGTTTTGATCAAAAGTCCAGTTATTAGGCAGGTTTTTGGCGGCTTCGGCTTTGCCAACCGAACCCAAACTTTCCAAATTGGCAGGAAACCCTGAAGGTAATTGACGATATCCATTATCAAAACCTAACAAATCTGTAGAACTACCTTTATAAGATTTGAAAGCATCAAAAGTAGTCCCTACCCTATTTCCCAAAGTAAAGCTAAAACTGGTGCTATTTTCGAGAGGAGCATTTTTGGTATAAATTTTAATTGCCCCGCCCGCAAACTCACCAGGAAGTTCGGCAGCACCAGATTTGTAGATCATCATGCGGTCAATGGCGCTTGTGGGGATTATATCAAAAGAAAAGGCTTTAGTATCCACTTCGGCACTTGGCGTAAGGGCATCGTTTATCAAAACCGCATTATAGCGTTCGCTTAAGCCCCGCACCATCACGAAACGGTCGTCAATCAGCGAAACCCCAGGAATGCGGCGCATAACCTGCGAAGCGTCCCGATCTTGAGTTTTTGAAATTTGTTCGGCAGAAATCCCTACGGCTACTTGCTCCGCAAACCGAACCTCCGAAATAACCGCCAAAGCGCTCATGGTTTCTTTTGCGGCAACGACGGTTACGGTTTCGAGTTCTTCTTTAGCCTCCTCTATGGTCGTTTCCAAAGTGAGGACTTTTCCCGCCTCTATTTTTACGCCTTCAATTTTTTTGCTTACATAACCCACATAGCTAATCACTACGTTATATGTACCAACAGGAACATTTTTTACCAAAAAATTTCCTTCGATATCTGTTGAAGCACCTGTTCCCAAACCCTCGATCAAGACGTTCGCCCCAATGATAGGTTCTTGGCTTGTAGCATCTTTAATATTCCCTTTTAACTGCCCCGTTTGGGCAAAAACCAATACAGAAAAGAACAAAAGTACAGTAGTAAGTAGTAAATTTTTCATATAAACAAAAAAAAGTGAAATTTTACGTGTAATTATATGCCACAAAGCAAGCCTTTAGACTTGAATACATAATTGCCTAAATATTAAGGATTTGTTAAACGGCAAATCTTAATATTTTATTCATTTTGGTTACAATTTGGTAATATATACTAAATCAAAATTGCTTTTGTAAGGCGAACATTCCTGTTCGCCACAGAAACGAACAAGAACTTCGTTCTACGACACAAAACCAATTTAGTTTCAGTATCAGGACTTACGCATTTTGATCGTAATTGCTCAAAAATAACATTTTTTCAAAAAATGTTATTTTTATAAACTGTTGATAATCAAAAACTAACAGTTCTTAAAGAACTCTTAGTTTTAAAAAATGCGTAAGTCCTAAGTATAAAAATGCCAAACAAATTTTTAATTTTCCTATCTTTGCCCAAAAAAACTTACCCATGAGCAAATATTTTATTTTCCTGTTTCTTTTTTCTTGCCAACATCTTTTTTCACAAACCATTTTAGTCAAAGACCAGTACGATCAAGAACCCATTGCAGGGGCAAGCGTTCAAAACCAAGATAGTTCTCTGGTAATCAAAACTAATTCGAAGGGCATGGTCGATATTTCCCGCTTTTCGGAAAAAGATGTTTTACTTTTTAAACACTTGATTTACAAACGTTTAGAGATTCCTAAAAATGAATTATTAACCAAAAAAATAGTTGAACTCGCTCCCAAAACTTTCCAACTCGATGAGGTGGTTTTTTCGGTCAATACTTTCGAGGAGCGCAAAGCCAACCAAGCCCAGCAAATCCATATTTTCAGTTCGAAAACCATGCAATTTGCCAATCCGCAAACCACAGCAGATATGCTCGAACAAAGCGGGACAACTTTCGTTCAGCGCAGTCAAATGGGCGGCGGTAGCCCAGTTTTGAGAGGTTTTGAGGCTAATCGGGTGCTTTTGGTGATTGATGGCGTTCGAATGAACAATGCGATCTATCGAAGCGGGCATTTGCAAAATGTAATCACGATTGACCCCAATATTTTGGACAGAACCGAACTGGTGATGGGAAGCGGAGCAGTGCGCTACGGCAGTGATGCTTTGGGCGGAGTGTTGAGTTTTTATACCCGAAATCCCGAATTTGCGACCCAAAAAACAGAAATTTTTGGCAATGCCATGTTGCGTTACAGTTCTGCCAATCAGGAATTTACAGGAAGTGCCACATACAATCTGGGTTTCAAGAAATGGGCTTTTTTGGGCAATGCAAGCTACAGTTCTTTTGGTGATCTTCGGGCAGGAAATGTTCGAAACGACCTAAATAGCGGCTTTTGGGAAAGAAAATTTTATGTAAAGCGGGAGGACGGAAAAGATGTAGTTGTGAAAAATGAAAATCCTAATCTGCAAACTCCTGTCGGTTTTCACCAATTTAATTTTTTGCAAAAAATAAGTTATCAGCCCAATCCCAATAACCGTTTCAGCCTCAATTTGCAGTATAACCGCACCAGCGAAGTGCCGCGCTACGACCGCCTTGTGCAGACAGTACCGAATGGTACGCCAAGTTTTTCGCAGTGGTATTACGGGGAACAAGATCGTTTTTTGGGGAGTTTGCGTCTGGAAGTCAATGATTTAAGCGAATTTTATGATCATGGAGCTATTACTCTTTCTTACCAATATATTACCGAAAGTCGGCATTCGAGGCGCTTCGGCAGGTCGAATCTGGGGAGCAGATTCGAGCAGTTACACGTCATGGGCGTGAATATCGATTTGAATAAAGAACTTGCCCCCAATCACAAACTCAATTACGGATTGGAAACCTATTACAACAAGGTTGGGTCAAGGGCTTATAGCCTCAATATCAATACTTTAGAACAAACATCTTTGGACACCCGCTACCCCGATGGCGGCTCGGAATATCAAAGTTTTGCGGCATATTTGAACTATCAATATTTTTTCAAGAAATGGATTTTTTCGAGTGGCATTCGTTATAACTACGTTTCGCTTTGGGCGATTTTTAAAGATAAAACCTTTTTCCCTTTCCTCGAAGACCGCTTTGAGCAACACAATACCGCTTTTAACGGCAATATGAGCCTCATTTGGAATCCAAACCCGACAACCCGAATTGCTTGGATTGGTAGTTCAGGGTTTCGCGCCCCCAATATTGATGATGTGGGCAAAGTGTTCGATTCGCAAGTAGGCAATGTTCTGATTCCAAACCCCAATTTGCGACCAGAACGCACCTACAGTACCGAAATTACGCTACAAAAAAGCCTTCAGCGGTTTCATTTCGAGGTAAATATTTTTTACACCCATCTTTCCAATTTGGCGGTGCGCCGTCCTACGACCTTGAAAGGAGCAGATTCGATAATATATAATGGCATGATGAACAAGGTTTTTACCTTCGTCAATGCGGATCGGGCATACATTACAGGCGGGCAGTTCGTAGCCGAATGGCAGGCGAATCGTTTTTTGCGTTTCCGAAATATTTTGACTTATACCTACGGCAGAGTCCTGAATCCTACTCTGCCACTTGATCATATTCCTCCACTTTTTGGGCAATTTAGCGTGTTTTTTAACCATCGAAAACTGCGAACCGAATGGTACAGCCGCTACCATGCTCGTAAAAAATTGGCAGATTATAGCAATACAGGCGAAGACCGTCTGGAGGACGCAACTCCCGTAGGAATGCCCGAATGGATTACACTGAATATGAGGGGTTCGTACCAGATTCACCCCAAACTCAAACTCCAGTTTGCCCTCGAAAACTGGCTTGATGTGCATTATCGAGCCTTTTCATCAGGCATAAGTGGAGCGGGACGGAGTGCTACTTTGTCAGTTTTGGGCAATTTTTAAGCATCACTTTTGTAATATTTGTTCCCAAATGCTTATTTTTGATTTTACTCTTAAAAACCTAAATTTACTAAACCCATGAAAAAGATCTTTTTTATCGTCTTATTACTTATTTTTTCAGGATTTGTTATGAACAAACCCGCTTATTTTCTCTATGACAAAAGTGGCAAAGAAGCCAAATATCCAAAAATGATCAGCACTTTGGTAAAAGCAGACGTAGTTTTTGTGGGCGAATTTCACGACAATCCCATTTCGCACTGGTTGGAATTGCAGATTAGCAAGGATTTGTATGCCAGCAAAAAACAAGACTTGGTTTTGGGGGCTGAAATGTTCGAACGTGATAACCAACTCATGATCAATGAGTATTTGCAGGGTTTGATCAAAGAAAACAATTTCGAAAAAGAGGCAAAACTCTGGGACAACTATAAAACCGATTATAAACCCTTGCTCAACTTTGCAAAAGACCAAAACTTGGCGTTTTTGGCGACAAATGTGCCACGCCGCTATGCAAGTGCCGTAGCCACTGCGGGCTTGAAAGCCTTAGACAATATCACCGCCGAAGCCAAAACCTACGTAGCCCCGATGCCTCTGGAAGTTGATCTTTTACAATCCTCTTATCAAGTAATGGCAAAAATGATGCCCACACACGGAAGCGGAAATACCGAAAATATCATATTTGCTCAAGC
>JAAFHK010000031.1 GCA_013297565.1 Cytophagales bacterium | reverse complement strand
AGACATCTGCGCCGCTAAGTTGCAAAAGATTGAGTATTGTTTCGCTTTGTTTGGGACGACACCTATTTTGTCCTTTTGCCTGCCTGATCACCTCCCGCAAATGCACCGCTTCGAAACCTAATTTTTCAAAATGTTGCTCAAGCGAAATAACCGTTTGCTGAAGTTTCTGATCCTTGTCCTGATCGAAAACCGTACAAATTTCTCTGTCCGTTTGCGGAATGATGATCAGTTTGGTAGGTTTTTGGGCATACAAAGGGGAAAAAAATATGCCCAAACAAAAGCTAATAAAAATGTTGGAAAGCATGGTTTTCATGGCTGTTTTTTTTATTTTTTTGGTAAAATAGCTTTGAACTCGATCCGATTGTTCAAAGACCTGTTGTTGGCGTTATCATTAGGCACTGTAGGTTGGGACGCACCAAAATATTCTATGTTTAAACGTTCAGGAGCAATGCCTTTTTCGATTAGGAAAAGTTTGGTAGCTTCGGCGCGGCGCTGTGAGAGTTCCATATCGTAAGCATCTCCGTTTCCGCTTGGGCATACGTGCGAATCGATATTCATTCGGACTGTCGGGTAATCTTGCAAATATCGAACTACGCCGCCCAAATTGCTCGAATTTTGCCCTATTTCATAAATCGAGTTTAAAAGTTCGTTTTTTTCCATCGTTTTGGGCTTGCCATCATTGAAAAAAATATTAGCAAAATTAGGTAAAGGAATTTCCTGCTTTTTTTTGGCAAAAACGCTGTTTATATCGAAAAATAGGAGAAAAATAAAAAAGAAAAATGGGGTTTTCATAACAGAAAAAATTAGGGTTTAAAAAAGTAAGGTAAAAATACCATTTTTTGAAAAAATGGTATTTCTTTTTCAAAAATTTATTTCTCCGCCCCCGATTTGATGAAAATATTGGGCTGTTTGAATTTTGCTTCGTTGATCACCGTCCCTTTTACGTGAATGGTTTCGACTTTGCCAATCGAGAAGTTTTCGTTTTCAACTTCTATGATTTTCAAAGTAGCCAAATGAATTTCCTCGACAAGCATTTCGCCATCGACCTCTACCTGATTGACCTCTACGACCTTTAGCAACTGATTTTTTTGAAAACCGACTTTCGAACCGCCTACGATTTTTACTTTTTTGTCGTCAATCATCTTAAAATATTTGGCGAAAGTGGGGAAGGTTTTGCCAATAAAATCATCGATGAGTTTTTGGGCTTCTTGCATGGCTTCGGCAAGGGCATTTTTGGAATTGGCGGCTTTCGAAGTGGCGATCATGCTTTCACTTTTGAGGATTTTGCCTGTCTGCACATCGACGATCTTCATCGAGAACGGAATACTGCCCGTAGCCTGCCCCATCGCATTTCCTGCTGTTTTTCCAAGCCAACCACCTAACATATTTTTGGTTGCTTCCTTTTTGATGTCGTCTTCGGTTTTGGTGCCTGAACTGGTTTCAGACAAACGCCCCGTTACCAAATATTTTGCCCCTAATTTTTTACTCTGCTCGAAAGCCATCGACTCGAACAAGTCGGGGTTGCGCTGCAAGGTATCTTCGGCAAGGACTTGAGGAAAACTGGTGCGGTCGATCATGGTGAAACGATTGGACTTGCTAAAGGCTGTTTCTACGTAACCTGTGAGGTTCAGGGCGCGTTCGGCATCTGCTTTTCCTGCTGTAAAAGGCATGACCGCTACGGTTTCGTTTTTGTTTTGTGCCAAAACGAAATGGGAAAATTGGCAAAGGAATAAGAAAATATAGGTGATTTTTTTCATAAAAATGAGGTTTAAAAATTGAGAGAAAAAGGGGAAAAAATACTACAATTATTTAATTTTGACGTATTCGTAAGTTTGGCTGTAGTTGTCAATTTTGACAGGTTGCCCGTTAATGGTTCTTGTTTGTTTAGCGGAACATTTGGTAATCAAACCTTGACTATCTTTTTCATACACAAAATCATAAGTATATACTTCGGTCTGTGTTTTGGGTATCCCATTAACATGAAATTGTTTAGCAATGGAGGTATGTTTTATTTTTAGTGGGGCATTGTATCCGTAGTTCGAGAAATTATCACTGTATGAATAACCAATAATGTTCATATCATGAATACTACGCCTTCCTATAAAAGCAAGCCCTATGTTTCGAGTTTCTATTTGTTTGGGATCAAACTCAATAAGAAACTCATCATAACTTTCACTGCGGTATTCAAAAGGAGTTCCCACATTAAAAGTACCATAACCGTATGTATTTACTTTTACAGCATTTCCTTTTTGCCAAACATATTCTTCCAAGACTTTGCCCTTTTCATCACGCACTTTGACCAAGTAACCCTCATCGTTATATTCATATTGACTCCAACTATTGGGACTATTCCAAGTTTTTTTCAAAGCATAGCCTCGCTGATCGATGGTAAGATTGTAGATGGTTTCTGCCCAAGTTCCCAATGCTTTTTCGCATTTTATACCACTTGATGCGTATTTAAAAGTTCCTGTTCCCATGTCTGGAACTGAAGATTCCTGCCACTTGGTAAGTTGTCCTTGAGCATTATAAGTAAAATTTCGAGTATCCATACGTGAAGGACTACTTGTTTTGACTGTTTTCACTCTGTAATCATCATAAAGAGCCGCTTGAGCAGGGTCTAAAATATCCAAGTTACAAGACATGAAAAATAAAAAAATGAAGACAGATGCTAATGATATTGTGGTTTTCATAAAATTATATTGTTTTGAGTGTGAAAATTCGTAAGTCTGCCCTACGGTCAAAGGGATTTATCGTGTTAAAACAAACTTTTTCGTAACTGATTGCTGATCACTTGAGAGTTGCAAATAATACACGCCTTGCGGGTAGCCCGACAGATCGAGGCTGGTTTTTGTGCCTGAAATGTTTTTTTCCAAGACTTTTTGCCCTAAAATATTGGTGATTTTCAAGGTATGGAAAGGGCTATTTTGGGACAAAACCAAGTGAATTTCTCCGTTGGTCGGGTTGGGAAATAACTGGATTTCGTTTTCCCACGTGCTTTCGTCGTTGCTAAGGACGTACACAGGCGGCGCTTCGGCAGTACAATTATTTTGGGTTACGCGCAGGCTGTAATTCCCTATTTCGGTGGTTCGGTAGGTTTGCGCATTTGCCCCTGCAATCGGGTTGTTATTCAGATACCATTGGTTGCCTACGGAACTGCTTGATACTAAAGTAGGGTTTTTATCCCCGTCCAACCTAACTTGGGTAAAAGAGGCTGTAGGCAAAGGATTTACCCGAAAATTGAGGTTATCGGACAAAGGACTCCAGCAACCATTTTGGCGAACTCTCACCTGCGAAACATAATTTCCTGCGGGCAAAGTCGCATTGGTAATGATGTTGCTGGTCGAGATGGTACTCGAACCCTGCCACTCATACGCCTCGAAACCCGCAGGAGCTTGCACCGTTACGGTTTCTTTTTCGCAAAATTCGGTTTTCGAAATCGTGAGGTTCGGTTTGGAAGGAATTTCATTCACCGTAACCAAAATCGAATTACTGATAACCGTTTGTCCATTGGCGCTTGCTCGCAAAGTATAATTTCCTAATTCTGTAGCGGTGTAGGTGCTTTGTGTAGCTCCTGCTATATTTTGCTCATTGCGCAACCATTGGAAAGTGGCATTGGACACAGCACTTGCATTATTCATTGAAAGCGTTACATTTCCGCCTTTGCAAAAAGTGGTAGCGCCCGAAGCCGAAATAGTAGCCGTAAGTGGGGCAAAAGGAACGACCATAAGGCTATAATCTTCGGTTTCGCCGTAAGGGTATGTACCGCAGGCTGTGATTCTGTCAATGGCTTGTTGATCGGTTTCGCCTGTTATGAGGGTTCGTACGATGGCTCGGATACGAACAGGTTTGTTTTGGACAGTATTAGCAGGGACTACTACTTCCCAATTCAGCGTGGCATTACTTTTTACGGGTTTATCATTATAAAAATACCCTTCATCATTAAAATTGCCGTTTCCGTTCCAATCAATAAAAATTTTGACAAAATTATTATAGGATTTCGAGGTACAACTCCCCAAAGTCAAGGTCATGGTCGTTTTTTGTCCTGCGGCGAGGGTGGCGGTTCTGCCTGTAAAATCCGAATAATTGGCACAACCTGCGGAGGCATTATCGAGATTGGCAAGTTGGAAACGGGCAATCATGTCCTCCTGATCTTTTTTGGTCGGATCGCTGGTAGAGGTGCAGTACGTGCCGACTGGAGTGGGATTTGCCACACAAGAAATTGTAGCCTCGAAACCCGAACCCGAAAATAGTTCGTCAGAAATAAATACCAAAGTAAGTTGCCCTGTCGAATTATTGGCATTGATCACAGGCGGAAGGTTTTTTCCTGTATAAGTCCCGATCAGTGGGGCGGAAACGCTGTTCCCATTGTATATTTTCAAGAAATCATAGTCTTTTTCCAAATCAAATTCTGAAAAACTAAGTCGTAGTTGCGAATTGGGCGTAGAAGGCGTAAGCGTAGTCGTTACGTTCAGATCGTCTGTATAAGGATTAATGCCGCCTGGCTCGGTCAATTTGCCACTGCAAACCGAAATATTGCCTTGTTTGAGCATCAAAGGCTGGGCTACAGGATTTACGCAAGTAATATCAGCTACCCAACCGCTGGCGGGAAATTCTTCTTGGGAAACAAAAGCAAAAGTCAATTTTCCTGCCGAATTGGTCGCCGTAATGGTCGTAGGCAAGGTTTCGCCTGTAAAAGAAGCGATCAAGTCGCCATTACTATCTCCATCAAATACGCCCAAAATAGATTCCCCAATATTGAACTCCTTGAACTTGACTTGCAAACGTTGCCCTGCGGTAGCGGGCGTTAAAGTCATGATCGTTTTTTCTTCTTGAGCATAATTTTCATCTGCTCCGCCCGAATCGAAAAAAGTCGTTTGGCACACTTTCTGCTCTCCGTCTTTTAGGCTAATGCCTGCGCTTACATTGCTTTTTTGAACGAAAATAACTGATTTATTGGGCAAACCCTGACTCGAAACGGTAACGGTTATTTGCCGTTCTTGTAAGGTATTATTGGGTTTAAAGCTAATACCCACCGATCCATTGTTCGTACCTTCGGTATCCGTAGAAAAACCAACCCAAGGTATATTTCCATCATAGTACGTTGCCTCGCCTGATGCTTCCCAAACAACATTCGAACTCACATTGACCGTAGCCGTTCCGCCTGTGGGCGAAAGCGTTTGCATGGTCGTGGGGCTAATATTCAAAAAAGCTGTAGCGGCGGGGGCGGCGGCTTGGGTATAAACAAGCGTCTGATCGGCTATGCCATTTGCCTTGAAAACCAAAGTCAAAGTACGAGTAGTAGTCGAGGTATTTTTATCAAAATTAAAACTTACAATAGAGTTGCCTGTGCCACTGCCCGATGAACCTGTGGCATAACGCACCCAAGTAGCCCCTGCGGTGGCTGTAGCCGAAATAGTCCATGACACATTCGAGGAAATATTGACCGAAACACTCCCCGAATTAGAACTTAAGGTTTGGTTCGTAGAAGGATTCAGACGCAAATAATTCGCAGTAGAGGTTGTAGTGGTTGCAGGTCTGATTCCAAATATTGCAGATTGAGAATAAGTATAATCTCTATTATTGACTGTTTTTATAGAATTTAATTTGTAATAAGTATCAGCAAGTCCTCCCCAACCCATGTTCATGTGGAACATTCCTGCATTATCATACCCATCACAAACAAAAGCATGACCACTTTTATTATCTGGTGTAAGTCCTGAATAATAGACGGGTCTGTTTGCATCTATTTCTTTTTTTAGATCATTTTCCCAATTACCCGTATAATTATTTTTGTTCACCAATTTTGCAGTATTGGCATAACCAAAATAATTTACGAAAGCTTCACGTGCCTTCGCCGAATAAGTCGATGATCCGCCACAACCATAACCCATTTCACAAGCTACACCTACATGATATAGAATTTTGGCTACTTCTGCATTATAATTTGTAAGTTGATCGGGCATGGCATTCCAATCATAAGAATTTGCCCCGAAATTTACTGTCAAAGTTTGTTTTAGTGAAATATGGTTTTTTTGCCCTGTTCCTTTAGCAGGATATTTATGATAACGCATAATTTGGGCTACAGCTACGGCTACACAACCCACTAATGCTCTTCCGTCATTACGATCACAATTATTTTGAGGGCATTGCGCATTGTAATATTTTCCTTGACTCCAAGTAGTACTAATCATTTTCCCTACTGCCTCGGTGCGGGCTACAGCATGGCGGTTGGTGGGGATTTTTACGTGGCTTTGGGTATATTTTTCCCATAAATCCGTAATTTCTTGGGCTACTACGTTGCCTTGTAGGTGATCGAGTACGTATTTGATTTCATCAGCGTAATGATCGTACCAGCCCTGTACGTGATCGGGCATATCTACTTCGGTATAAGCTCCTTCTAAAGAATAACCCAAGACGGGATAGGCAAAACGCTGGGAGGCTACGATTACAAAACCCTGATCGTAGCTTAGAACATAATAGGTCGTGTCCTGCTCTCTTGTTTTTACGTAAGTTTCCGTAAAAACCACGTCTTCGTAGGTTTTTCCCTCTATTTTCAGGAAATTATTGGCGACTCTTTGTGCCATCTCAATGCCTACGGTCTGTGCCTGCACCGTTACAGCCAAGCATAGGCTAAAAATAAACGTAAATAAAGCTTTCATAAATTTTATCTGTTTTTTTTTGAGGAAAATAGCCTTTTTAGTAAGCTGGTCGAAAACAAATGCTATACCTGAGCCTTTCTGCAAAGTTCAGATAAAAAAAAATCCTATAAAACCCCCTATTTTCGGGGGTAAGCCTTAAATTTTTTTATTTAATGACTTGGATTTTCAGAAATTAATCTTTAGTTTTGGTTTGGCAGTGCGGTACATGGCAAGTAATTTCGCCCAGAATCAGCGCCTCGCGAAAGAGATCGACTCGGTTATTGACATTCCATTTCCGATAGATATTCTGGATATGCTCATCTACTGTATGGATCGAAATGTCTAATTCCGCACTGATTTGTCGGTTGGTTTTGCCCGCACAGATTACTTGTACTATCTGTTTTTCGCGTTCGGTTAATGCCGTTTTCATAAAAATTGTTGGTTTAAAAAAACCTGATCCCTTGATTTATTTAGGCAAATTTAATTACTGAAAAGACAGTGGGCGTGGGAAGTGAATGGGATATGAATGGAATTTGTAATTATTTGATTTTCACTTAATTAAATCGGATTTAATCTTATTTTACAGACACTTTACAGGCATTTTACACACTAAAAATTTGAGCAAGATGGACAAGGAAAGAAAAGAAAAATATTTTGCGGTTCTGATGGAAGAATTGGAACAGCAATTAGTAGAAAAGAAGGTTTCGGATAAGAATTTTGTGGTAACAGAACTTCATAATTATTTAGAATCTTTTTTTGAGAATTTGTATAAAAACAGTTCCGAACACAGTCTTAGGAAGTTTTTTAGTTTCCTTCCGTCTGCTATTTTTTTAGGTTGCTTAAATTACGCAAAAAATGCCCCCAAAGAATTGGCACACGAATATTTTGTCAATAAGATAATAGAGCATTTTCTTATAAGTGATTACAGAACTTTTACAAAAAAGAAAATGACGAAAACTCCCTTTGGGATCGATAGCTACAATCATGCCATGGCAATTTACTTGCATGGCTATTCTTTCAATACCTACTGCGACCTTAAAGATAAGGAAGAAACGGTAGGGTTCGAACAGAAAAATGAAAAATTCACAGAACCTCAACCTATTGAAAATGAGCAAGTTAATGAAAATGAATATGTTGAAAATCAAACCCACCATGCAGATCAAAAAACAGACGAACCTGCTCCCCAAAAACCTGAAGCGATTCGAACCGAAGCGTTACTGAAGAAATATTGGCAAAGACTACGAATCCCGATCACGCTATCGGTATTTTTGATAGTGTCCGTTGTTAGTTGCCAATTTGCAGGGATTTTAGACGAACAAAACCATACCCAAGTATTGGGTTTGTTCGAGAGCCATGTAGAAAAAGGAAGTGAAAAACTGCCGCCAATTATTTTGCAAGACCGTTTCGATCTGAAAATCGTTCATGTAACCGAAGGGAAAGACAAAATGGGGAATCTCTTGGTGGTTTTTACCCTAAAAAATGAGTCCCAAAAACCGCTTACTTTGAACGAATTGATGGTCGAAGTTACTCGCCAACGCAGTACGGACATTAGGGAAACCACCGCAAAGATAAACAAATTGGAAAGCCAAGTATGGGAATTGGAAATTCCTGATTTGCAAGGAAATACCAAACATAGATATAATTTGCAAACACCTCTGCCAATCACAGCCGACTCGCTACAAACTATAGCTTTGCGCTTGTACCTAACCAAAGACGGAAAAAAGGTATTGCCCGAAGATTGGGAATTGGTAGCTCATTTCCGAAGTGCAGAAAAAATAGATGCCCTTTCGAACCGCTTTTACTTTGAAAATGGCAAGTTGGTCTATGATCGGGATTGAAAAGCAAGGGAAAAAATGCTAATTATGGATTTTTTTCACAATTTTAATCTAAAGTATATGAAAACGATTTACTTGGTCATTTTGATGATGTGTTTTTTGGTGGGGAAGGTGACGGGGCAATCTTGGACTTCTTTGAGCAAGGAGGCTACTGATTTGGCAAGAGTTGGCAGGTATGCAGAAGCCATAGAAATCTACCAACAGGCTTTATCTAAGGCAAAACCTAACTCAAATGAACATACTATTTCTTTGTGCGAAATATTAGATTGTAGGCAGAAAATGGGTAAAAAAGACTCTATTAATCAAAAATTACTTGATCAAGCTATATCTACTTGGAAAGTTCAAAGGGATAATTCGGGTTATGATTATCAAATGGCAAGCCTCAAATTAGCACAAGTATTATTAGCTGAGGAACACTACTCAGAGGCTGTAGAAGTTGCCAAACAGGTAAATAAAGATACAAAATCCATTTTTTTTGGTTCTAATCCAGCCCATCTATTTTCTTGTGAACTTTTAGCGAGTGCTTATGCGGGTAATGAAAATTATGCAGAGGCTAATTTTTGGTTCGAAGAAGCCATAAAAATTAGTCAATATAGTCCTTTAATGCCTGCGCTTAATAAAATTAGTCTTTATAATAATGCAGCAAGTGCATTCGAACAAATGGGACAATACAACAAAGCAAAAAAATTGTATTGGAGAGTAATAGAAAAAGTTGAGAATAGTTCTTCAAAAAGCGAATTACAACAAAACAAAATCATTTATAGAAATACCGTCAGCAACCTTGCCAAACTTTATGGTTCTTTGGAAGCCTATGACAGTGCTGAATATTTTTATCAACAATCGCAAAAAATTTTTACTCCCAACAGTATTGATGAAGAATTGCAACAAGCTGTTATTACTCATAATTTAGCTAATTTGTATTCTGCTATGGGTTTATATGAAAAATCTACACAATTTTATGAGAAAGCCAATGAAGTTTTTGAAAAATATCCTCAACAAGCCAAAAATATTTCTCTAATTACACTTAATAATATTGCCTACAACCACCTTAGACAGAAAAATTATTCAAAAGCAATCTTTCTTTATCGTCAAGCAGTGGCAAAAAAGTCAAGAAATTTAGAAAATACTACTTATGCTTTGACTTTGCGTGGAATTGGGCAAATACACGCCCATTTGAAAAATATAGACAGTGCTAATTATTACCTTGATAAAGCTGATGCTATTTTTTTGAAAATTTTTGACGAAAAACATTCCAACCATCTTGGTATTCTCAATGATAAGGGTTTTGCAGCCCAACAAAATAAGGATTTTATACAAGCAGAAAAATACTTTTTGAAAGCTATAGTAATAGAAAAGAATATAATTGGAAACAAGCATATTAAAATGCTCGATCATTTACACAATTTAGCATCAAATTACAGACAAATGAAAGCTTGGGGAAAAGCTGATTCCGTTTATAAATTACTTATTCCTACTAAATTGGAACAGTTGGGAAAACAAGTCATTTTTATGAGTGAAAGGGAAAAAAAGGCTTTTTATGACAAAAATGAACTTTTTTTTAATAACTTTTATGTTTTTGCTTTGGAAAATATCGAATCAGATAAAATAATGCCTTCAGTTGCTGAAAGTTTATTTGATGTGGCATTAACCAAAAAAGGTAGAATTTTGGAAAGTAGTATTTCCGTTCGCAAAAAAATAATACAAAATGGTGATAATAATTTATTAGAAAAATTTAATAATTGGCAAAATCTAATCAATCAAATTGCTCAAGTAAGCTATTTGGAAACTAAAAAAGCTACTTTGCTTAAACCTGATTCTTTGCAGAATTTTGCCAATCAATTAGAAAAAGAACTTTCTTTGAAATCTGAACAGTTTAAAAGTTTTGCTAACTCATCATTTAATTGGATAGAAATCCAAACAAAGTTACAGATAGACGAGGTTGCTCTGCAACTATTGCGTTTTACAGCCCCAAACTCAAAACAAAATATAGATACTTGCTATATAGCTATGGTGCTTAACAAAACAGACAAACCACAGACAATTATTTTTAGAAACGGCAACGAACTCGAAACCCAACTCTTAAAAACCTACCAACATCAGATCGCTAAACAATTACCGATTTCGCATAATTTATATCAGGCTTTTTGGCAGAAAATAGAAGAAAAATTGCCGAAAAATACCCAAAAAATCTATTTTTCGCCTGATGGCGTGTATAACCTGATCAACCTCAATACACTTTATGATTCGGCAAACAAGCAATATTTGATCGATAAATACGACTTTCATTTGCTCGGCAATCTGAAGGAAATCATGACTTTACGCCCCGATCAAGCCCCGAAAAAAGGACAAGCCGCATTATTTAGTACCTTGGGTTTTGCTAAAGATGAAATTAAAGCCGTAGATACCATTTTACAAAGAAAAAATTGGAAAAATGCCTTGTTTTCGGACAAAGAAGCCAACAAAGAAACGCTTAAAAGCCTGCGAAATCCTACGATTTTGCATATTGGGGCGCATGGGGAGTTCGTTACAAGTAGCCAACAAACAGAAGGAATGTTAGCTTCGTATTTGGATTTTACAGTGAAGGGAGAAAAAACGACCGAAAAAGACATCTTGACCGCTTCCGAAATTTCTACTTTGGACTTGGACAGCACCCAATTGGTCGTCCTGAGTGCCTGCAATACAGGTTTAGGCACAGTAGCGGCAGGCGAGGGCGTGTATGGCTTGCAACGAGGCTTCAAGGTCGCAGGAGCAAAATCCATTATGATGTCGCTTTGGGAAATCGATAATTATTTACCCAAACACTTTACCCCGCTTTTTTACGAAAAATGGCTCAAAAAAGGCAATAAACGCCAAGCCTTCCGAGAAACCCAACAAGAAATCCGAAAAAATGAAAAATACAAACACCCTCATTATTGGGGAATGTTTGTGTTGGTAGGGGAATAAAAATATTGGAAATCCCTTAACCGATCAGCCTTGTAAATAAAATATGCCTAAATTTGCGTAGAATAGCAATAATTTGTAGCAAATTGTCTTTTTCGGTGGGCTACGCAAAAGTGGGTGAAATACAATATTCTTTGCTTCCTATAATCACAAAGCACCAATTCGCTTTACTTATAACCAAGTAGTGTAGCCAAAAGCGGATTGATGTTTAAATCTTCGAGGCGGTTTAGGAAAAGATGTTTTTTACCCAAAAATAATTCCTGCAAAGTATTGATTAGCAAGGATTTACCAAATAGACATAGCCGTCTTCTCTTAAACTTTCAAAATTCTGAATACCAATAGGATAGCCTTGCATGGTGTTTTAGGGTTTAAATTCTTACCTAATCCCAATTTCCTTGTTGTGCCGCCGATGGCAAAACGTACATCGTTGAGTCTATTTTAACAGGGCTATGTTTGTACTTTGAGCAATCAAACTCTATTTCTTTTTCTAAACCTTCGGGTTTTGGAAAATCCCCTTTTACATTATATTGGGCAAGGGTGCTATCTTTGAAAAGTTTTTCCATATACAAGGCAAAAGCGGGCATAGCGGCACGCGCCCCTTGCCCAAAGGACATACTACGAAAGTGAATGGCAGGGTCTTCGCCACTTACCCGCACGCCTGTTACCAAATCCTTAGTCATGCCCATGTACCAACCGTCTGTTTGTGAGGAAGTTGTCCCTGTTTTGCCCGCCACCTGATTGTTTTTTCGAAATTCATAACGCCACAAGCCCAGTGAAGTTCCGCCCGATTCTTCAGCTCCGCCACGCAACATATAAACCATCAAATAAGCCGTTTTTTCGCTTAAAGTTTGTTTGGTTTTGGGTTGTTTGCGGTAAATTACCTTGCCGTCTTTGTCCGTAATGTGCGAAATAAAATGCGGTTCGATCCAAACGCCTTGATTAACGAAAGTAGCATACGAACCTGTAAGGTCAAAAACAGAAACATCACTCGAACCCAAACAGAGAGAGGGAACAGGATCAAGTGGCGTAGTAATTCCCATTAAGGTTGCCAATTTTGCAATGTTGGGGGCGCCTACTTTTTTGGTTAGGAAAGCCGCAACCGTATTGATCGATTTGGCGAAAGCGTGCCGCAAAGTCATGCGGGCATTGGTGTAATAGCCTTCGCTATTTTTGGCAATCCACACATTTCCGTCATGCAATTTGAAATCAACAGGCGAGTCCGTAACCTGATCGCAAGGCGTAAAACCTTGCTGTTCCATCGCTTTCGCATACACAAAAGCCTTAAAAGTCGATCCAGGTTGCCGCGGTTCTTTTACGTTATCAAATTGGAAATATTTATGGTTAATTCCACCCACCCAAGCCTTCACTTGACCTGTTTTGGGATCCATCGACATGAGTCCTGTATGCAAAAAATACTTATGATAACGGATAGAATCTATTGGACTCAAAACAGTATCTTTTTCAAAATTAGTATTATTCCAAGTAAAAATTTTCATTGGAATAGGCGTATTCATAATTTTATTGATAGCAACTGTATCCGTTCCGTAACTGCGCTTAAGCTCTTTGTATCGAGCCGTTTTCTGCATCGATTTTTGGATATAATCAGGGATTTCCTTATAATTGCGATCAACCCAAGGATTTCGCCCTCTCCATTCCTTAAAAAATTCTTTTTGCAAATCTTTCATGTGTTCATTTACGGCATCTTCGGCGTGTTTTTGCATACGCGAATCAACCGTTGTATAAACCTTCAAACCATCACCAAACAGGTCATAACCGTTCGCATTGCACCATTTTTGGATATTTTCGCGCACCGCCATGCGGAAATAAGTCGCAATGCCTGTATTGTGATCTTCGTCTTGCATATTGATCCCAAAACCCAATTTTTTGGTTTCTTCAGCCAAATTTTGTTCTATAAAACCATATTTTACCATTTGTTCTAAAACCGTATTGCGGCGGCGCATGGCTAAGTCTTCATGTCCTGCAATGGTTGGGTTGTAACGGGTAGGGGCTTTGAGCATACCTACCAGCATGGCAGACTGTTGCAAATCGAGTTTGTCGGGTGTTGTGTTGTAATAGCGTTTGGCGGCGGTTTTGATTCCAAAAGCATTTCGTCCAAAATCAACTGTAGTCAAATACATTTGAGCAATTTCTTTTTTGGTATAAGACCTTTCCAAATGGATCGCCAGTATCCATTCTTTGGTTTTGATGGCAACTTTTCCAAAAAGAGGAACATCATAAATTGCCCCTTTGTGTCCAATTTCGCGGGTTTTGAACAAGTTTTTGGCAAGCTGTTGGGTGATGGTACTCGAACCTCTCGAATCTCTTTTTATAATATAGTAGGGGACAGCCAAAGTTGCCTTAAAATCGATCCCCGAATGTTCGAAAAACCGCACGTCTTCGGTGGCAAGCAAGGCATCGAGCAGGTTTTTGGAAATCGAATCATAGACCACCGCACTGCGGTCTTCTCTGAAGAATTTTCCTAAAAGTTTGCCATCACCCGAATAAACTTCGGAAGCCAAATCGTTTTTGGGGTTTTCGAGTTCTTTAAGGTCGGGCATTCCGCCAAAAATTCCAAACCAATCACCTTGTACGGCACTTACCCAAAGTGCCACACCAATGACAGTACTTAGAAAAATTGCCCAAGTGATTTTGACGAAAGTAGCTATGTATTGTAACATGAGTATTTAAAATGTTATTTTTCTTATTCAAATCGCTGTTTATAACGTTCTAATTCCTGATCTGTTAGGTCTTCCGAACGAACTAAACGACAATGTTTTTCGGAAGTAATGACTACGTTATTTTCCGACATTTCAAAGGCAAATAAGGCTATTTACCCATTCGCCATAAACTGCGCCGCAATAGGTTTGCAAATTAAAGTAGAAAATTTTGCTTGACAAACGGCAAAATCTTGTTCTATTTGAACAATTCCTAATTTGTCATTACCACCTTTTGCTTGTATAGGAATGATGTAGTGCGCACCTCTTTTATCAAGTCCTATATAAATTTCGTCAATTTCAACCTGCCCTATATTGGGTACAGTTGTCCTCAAATGGTTTTGTAAAGAATAACAAGTTAGACCTGTAAAAATATCGATCAGTCGATTATAACGTAATTTGGCAAGCAAACCCTGTTCGTCATTAAAAGCATATTTATTGATAAGACCTGGCGTACTGTCTATAATTTTGATTTCCGCATATAAATCTGACGGCTCGATGCGGTTCATTTTTTTCAATACAAATTTATACAAAGATCTGCCTGCTGGACTAATTATCCATTCATAATTTTCTGGTGCAGAACTTGTGATTTTAATGGGCAATTCTATTCGATAGCGAAAAGAATACAAAATATCGCCAATATTTTTTGGTAACTCAATAGCTAATTCTTTGGCAATTCGCACCATATCCTCACGAGAAAATGCTATTTCAGTGATATTATCATGGTATTTTTCAAAAAAAATCTTTTCAATTATTTGAATATATCTATTTTGGCTCATTTGGTAAATCTATTTTGGTTAGTTATTCCATTGTAAAACAAGCACTTCTTCTTTCATATTCATTTTTGTTGCAAACCGAGTACGAAACAAATCTGTTCGAACCAATGTATAACCAAGTTTTTTGGCAATATCGGCAATAATTTTTCCTGTTGGTATGTAAGTATTCAAATAAGAAGCCTGATCGCCTACCACATAAGCGAGTTTAGCTTTATTTTTCAACGTCACCCTCAATTCGGCTAAATGTTTATACATTCCACCAAAATACAACATAGTTACTTTTGGATATAATTTTTCAAATCCAGATGTCTTTCCCATATCAATCCTTTTTCTTTCAATCTCATGGGCAATTTCACAAATTTCAGGAAAATCAACCACATATTTATCGTCATCATCATTCGAATAAACTCCACGAGTATTCGACCTTAATAAACTCTTTTTTACGTACTGCAAATGTTTCCGATCTTGTATAAAGCCCAAAATAACTGATTCTAAACGAGTTGTACGTGAATAATCTTTTTCATTTGGGTATGGCGGAGAAGTAATAACCGCATCTATAGAATTAGGCCCCATGAATGATGCTATGTTCCTCGAATCGGCAAATATTACTTCTGATACAATATGCTGCTCATAAGATATTGTTTTTAAGTCTTTTATCATATTATTTACTTCTTTCAACCATGTTTCCAATACAGGAACATCAAATTTTATTTTCCCAATCCCTACTTCAGGAGCAAATTTTAAATTGCCAATACCAAATACTAAGGCTTTTCCCAAAGCCAATAAAAAATGGTTTTGGTAAATATATTCATGTTCTTTTATCGTTTCCAATAAAATTAATGTTTTATGCAAAGGAATTGGACTAATCGAATCTTTAATTAATAATTTATGAGTTTCTTTTTCAAGAAATTTGACCTTAAATTTATAGGTTTCAGGAATCGAAAAAAAATCATTCAAGCAATGTTCTTGTAATTTTAGATTAACTAGTTGAAAAATTTTATTTACTTCTTTCAAAAAAGTATCTACACAAATGTTCCAGTTCAGTTTAGTTTGAGAAGCAAAAAAAGGAAATGGATTAGCTTCGATTCCTATCGAATTAATCTGATTGAGTTTTGCTTCAACAAGCGTTGTTCCTGTGCCACAAAATGGATCAAGAACGGTGGATTTGTCGGTTAATTCAAATTCTTTTATATATTTTCTAACCAAATGTGGTGGAAATGAAAGAACGAATCTGTACCAATTATGTATAGGCTTATCTTCAACCATAACTTGGTTTATATTCTGGGTTTTAGATAGATTATACATATATTTTTATTCTTATTTTTTAAAATAATTCCTTTATGGGGATTTCAGGATTTTGAAAAAAAAATGGCTGTTCAGGAACGCGTGTATAATTTCTGCGAAACCAACGGAAAAAACGTTCTACAAAAGCCTCAAAATCAGCATCTTTCTGTTTTCTCTCGCCATTTTCGGAATAGGTAGCTTCGTAAAAAAACCTTGCCCTATAAAAATCATTTTTCTTTCCATAAATGCCAAATTCCATCACTGTTGAACGTATTTGATTTAAACGGAATCCTTTCGTGTTCTTCAGTGTGTTACACTGTATCTCTTTGTTTGGAAAAGTAATGTATTTTTTAGAACTAAGTAAAGAATCAGCCAATAAAGGATTGGCTTGTTCAAAAATAGTGTCCTCAATAAAAATGCAGTTTCTTTTTCGTAAATAGCCTTCTATTCGTTCCAGATCGGCTGTTTGCAAATAAAAATTAATTTGTTTACCCATTGTTTTCGAGTAGATAGTTATCGTAATCTACAAAATTTACTTTGATATGTGTATGTTTTTCCAAATCCTCAATGGCTTCTTGTTCCCTTTTTACAGGTTTTCCACTTTTATCTGTTTTGCCCACTTGAACAATTTTGAGGTAATCAATATTATTATCCTCGTCCGAACTATAAGCCGCTACATCGGCAATTCGCAATTTTTTTTTCCCATTTAAGGTCGAAACAGGTACTTCTGTTTCAACTTTTACGTCTTTTCCATCAAACTCATCTTTTGCCTTTTCAAATTCAGCATTTTGCACGTCTTGATGCTTTTTTGAGCCTTTCTTGCCGTTTGGGTTGTTTGTCATTTTCGGTGTAAAAAATTACAAATTTTTAATAGAGTTTATGAATAATTTGCGTAACGCCCTCGTAGGGTGTTTGTAATTTATTGAAAATCAAGTATTTAAACGCACCCTAAAGGGTACGATACATTTTGTTCATAAACTTTAATATTTAAAAGAAAATTCAAAAAAAATGACTATTGACCATTTTATAAACAAGAAATTTTACAAACAACAAAATTTCCGCAAAACTAATCTATTTTTTCTGCTTTTTAACTTTAAATCTACGAAAATCAAATTCTTTGACAAAGATAATTTCTTTCATAAAAAACCCTACTAATATTCCGCTTAGTAGGGTTTTTATTTTCAAATACTAAATTATACTGAAACTAAATTGGTCGTAAAACCAAGTTCTTGTTCGTTTCTGGGCGAACAAGAATGTTCGCCGTACAAAAGCATTCGTTGATTGAGTATAATATGTCTATAAACTAATTTTTCCCTCGAAAACCAAACACGCCTTGCTGACGACTTCGAGGTCGGTTTCGCTAAGGATTCGGAGTTTCATAAACCCGCCACGTTGGGAGGCTTGAAAAGCATTCATTTCGGTTTTATTCAAAATTTTAGCCCAATATTTTGCCAAAACTGAATGAGCCGCACCTGTAACAGGGTCTTCGTTGATTCCAAGCCAAGAAGCAAAACAACGGGAGTAAAAATCGTATTCCCGATCTGCGGATCGGGTAGTAACCATCAATAATTTCAGCCGATCCGAAACCTCGAGGGCTTTAGCAAAATCGGGTTTTAATCCTTCCAATGTTTTTTTGTCTTTTACTTCAATTAAAAGCATTTGCGGTTCGGGAGCAAAACGTGCATTTAAAGGAGATTTGATGCCAAAAGCCTCCAAAAGTGCCTGACTCGGTTCGAAAGCAACCGTATCGTACAGAGGAAATTTCATCTTGATATTTTCTCCTTCGGACACCGCACTCAATGCCAAGTGTTTAAAGGTTTCGAATTGGACAAATTTTTGCCCAAAATGGTGCAAAGTGAGTTTGGCAGAAGCCAAAGTAGCATGACCGCAAAAATCAATTTCGACCTTCGGGGTAAAATAGCGAATAAAATATTTGGAACTATCCGTTTCGGAAGGAGTCAAAAATGCCGTTTCGGACAAATTTAGCTCGGTCGCGATGGCTTGCATAGTTTCTAAGCTTAGTGCCTGCTCCACCAAACACACACCCGCAGGATTTCCCTTAAACGGCTGATCGGTAAAAGCATCGATAATGAATGTACGCATGAAAAGTTTGAATAATTTTTATTTTAAATATGATAATTTAT
>JAAFHK010000309.1:4155-5342 GCA_013297565.1 Cytophagales bacterium | reverse complement strand
ATCAAAACCTTCATCTTTTACCACGGGAATAACCGTTATTTTCTTGCCATTCGCCAAAGTATTATAAACTCTTTCGTAAGGGTACGACCTTGTGCGTTTGGGCGAAACCCATTTTGAGATAGCAAAATTTGTGTGTTTGTCTGCAAAAATGCAGGAAGTTGGGCAAGTGTTGATGTCAAAATCTTTGCTTTTGATTGTTTCCAATTCGTTGGCAAGAAAAACTTGGTATTGTAGTCCCGTTATCGTGGCGTTAATTTGCATGGTTTGATTTTAGTTTTCGCAAACCTAAACAATTTTCACCCCAATTACCAAAATATCGTCCGTTTGTTCGTAAATTCCCCTTTTCCATTCTTCCAATTTCTTTTCCAAAAGCCTTTTTTGCTCCGCTAAAGGTGCTTGATGAATCGAAAATAAAAACTCACGAAAACGTTTAACCATAAATTTTTGGTTGCTTTCGCCCCCAAACTGATCTTGGTAGCCGTCCGAAAAAATGTAAAATAGACTTTCTTTTTGGAGGCTTATGCTGTGCGAACTAAAAAAACGTTCCTCCTCTGCTTGGTGTCCGCCAATGTTTTTTTTGTCGGCTTTGATTTCTGTTAATTCGCCATTTTGGAACAAATAAAGTGGATTTTTAGCCCCCGAATAGCTTAAAATTTTCTTTTCCCTGTCTATCACACAAAGGGCTATATCCATACCGTCTCGGTTTCGCGTTTCGTTTTGTTTGAGTGCGTAGCGAATTTTTTTGTGGAGTTGGTTCAGGATTTCGTTGGGTTCGGTAATGCCTTGCGAAACCACAATTTCCTCCAAAAGATTGATCCCGATCATCGACATCAAAGCCCCTGGCACGCCATGCCCTGTGCAGTCCGCCGCCGCTATGACTTGTTTGTTGCCAATTTGTTCGAAAAAATAAAAATCACCCGAAACCACATCGCGCGGCTGGTAAAAAATAAAAAAATGTTCTTTTCCTAAATTTTGTTCTATTTGTTCTTGGAAAGGCAATAAAGCGTTTTGGATTCGTTGGGCATAGTGAATACTGTCGCCAATTTTTTTATTTTTTTGGTCAATTGTCTTATTTGCCTTTTCCAAACGCTGATACGCCCTTTGGATTCTTTTTTGGCTTCGGAAAATAGACAAAAGCAAAATGCCCATTCCACCCAAAAAAACGAATAAAACAAGCAAAATAAGGC
>JAAFHK010000309.1:0-4145 GCA_013297565.1 Cytophagales bacterium | reverse complement strand
TTTGAGCAAAATATTTTGTTTTTCCCTTTCATTTTCGGCTTGAGCATAGACCAATTTCTCGGCACTTTCACTAATTGCCAAACTGTCTTTGACTGCCATGCTCAAATCTTTGAAATAAAAAGCACTGTCAAACCGATTCGCCGCTTGATACCATCTTGCCATTTGATCATAATATTCTTGAATTTCGGGTTTCATTAGCCCTGCTTTGGCTGTTTTTAAGCCTTTTTGCAACAATGCGAAAGCCTCTGAATGCAGTTCTTGCTCTATCAAAATATTGGACAAGCCAAGCGCACTTCTGGAATATATGTATGAGTCTTTGAGTTCGCCGCTTTCAAAATCATGAATCACCTTTGAAAAATTTTTTTTGGCTAAGTCATCATTTTTTTTCTGGTGATAAGCCGCCCCCAGATTGGCATGGACGTACAGTTGCAAAAAAGTTTTTCGTGTGCCAAGCACCTTTTGGGCTTCGTTCAGATAAAGCAAGGCACTATCGGGAGGCGAATTGCTCCTGATAAAAGCGTGTCCTATATTGTTCAACATTCGAGCATAATCCAAAGTTTCGCCCAATTTTTTGAAAATCAAACTTGCTTTTTTAAAATTCTCGATAGCTTCTGTATAATTTTTTTGTCCGTTTTGGATAATTCCAATATAGCTATAACACTGTGCCATGCCGTTTTGATCCTCCAATTTTTGAAAAATAGACAAAGACTCAAAAACCAATTCTACGGCTTTGCCAAAATCCCCTTTGCGGATCGAGATAGCCGTTTTGGACAATAAAAGCCTTGCTAAACCCCTTTCATAGCCTGTTTTGGAAACTATTTTTTCGGCTTCTTGTATGTATTCGAGGGATTTGGGCGGGTTTATAAGGCGAAATTCCCATGCTAATTGGTTCAATAGATTGACTCGTGTGGTATCTTCGTCGGGGTGGTTTTGGAGCGCGTTTTCGAGGCTGTCTATTTGCTGGGCAAATAGCGGCAGACCCAAAACGAACAAAAAAACGAAAATTAAAGATGGTTTCATGGACATCAGTTTAAACCTTTTGGAAAGTTCAAAACTTTCCAAAAGGTTGGCTAAGTTTCCTACTATTTTCAATCAAAATTGCTTTTGTAAGGCGAACATTCCTGTTCGCCACAGAAACGAACAAGAACTTCGTTTTACGACCAAGGACCAATTTAGTTTCAGTATATTTTCAAAAATAAGAGAAATTTTTGGAAAAAAAAATTACAAATGCTTACATTTGACATGAACAAGTTCTGGGCAAAAACATTACCAGAAAATAAATTATTTCTGCACATTTTATGGTGGTCATTAGTGTAAAAAATGTGAGCATTACGATAGCGGGGCGGGTGATTCTTGAAGATATATCGTTTGAAATGACTCAAGGCGAATTTGCCTACCTTATTGGTAAGACGGGTAGCGGCAAATCCTCTATTTTGCGCACTTTGTATGCCGATTTACCTTTCGAAAAAGGTGGAGTAAGTGTGGGAAGTTTTTTCTTGAAAAATCTCAAAAAACCACAAATTGCTGAACTTCGCCGCAAAATTGGGATCGTTTTTCAGGATTATCAACTTTTTGCGGATCGGAACGTTGCCGAAAATTTGTTTTTTGTCATGACTGCTACAGGTTGGAAAGATTCTAAATTGATAAACCAAAGGCTTGAAGAAGTGCTGGAAATGGTCGGTTTGTATGGAATCGAACACAAAATGCCTTATCAACTTTCGGGCGGCGAACAACAAAGAGTTGCTATTGCACGAGCGCTGATAAACCGTCCTGAAATTCTCCTTGCCGATGAACCCACAGGAAACCTCGACCCTGCCACTTCGGACGAAATTCTGAATTTGTTTTGGAAACTCAACCAGCAAGGCACAACGGTTCTGATGGCTACGCACAACCACGCTTTTCTCAAAAGACAGCCCGCAAGGGTTTTGCTTTGTGAAAACAGTTACGTAAAAGATATTCCCAAAGAAGACGTTTTAAGAAAATTATAAACTCTCAAACGCCATGATCAACTTTCTCAAACTATTTTTTCAGAAATACAAAGAGTACATGAGCATAGACCTGATTGGTTATACCGTAACGGTTCTGGTCATTTTGATAGGAATTTTGGTCGTTACTGTGTTTATTTAGCCCAAATTCAATCCATGAATCAAATCTGTAAAATGCCCTTTAGGGTGTGTAAGTAATTGATTTTCAATTTATAAGAAACACCCTAAAGTGCGTTTTACAAACTACCTACCTAACTCATGCTTGCTTTTTTCTTTTTTTGTATTTGTGTGCTGTACGCCTGCCTTTTGGTGTTTTTGGCTTGGGTTTGGCAATACAAAATACCTACTTTGTCCCAATCTTTTGCCCCAACTAATTCATTTTCAAAGGTTTGTGTCGTGATTCCTGTTCGCAACGAAGCCCAAAACCTGCCTGCTTTGCTTTCCGATTTGGCAAAACAAAACTTTCCAAAAGAATACCTCGAAATTTGGGTAATTGATGATGATTCGGAAGACGAAACAGCCGAAGTATTGCTTTTTTTTCAAAAAAAAATGCCTTTTTTGCATTATTCAAAATTGGGACGAAATACAAAAGGCAAAAAAGCGGCAATTACGGAAGCCTTGCGAAAAACGACCGCCGAATGGATAATTACGACAGATGGAGATTGTAGGGTAGGGGAGGGCTGGATTCGAACGCTACACGATTTTTATCAGCAAAAAGAGGCATATATGGTCAGTTCTTTGGTTACATTTAACGAACCGCAAAATTTTTGGGAAAAATTACAAATTGTAGAATTTGCAAGTTTGGTGGGGATCGGGGCTGTTTCTTTGGTTTTAGGCAAGGCAAGTATGGCAAATGGAGCAAATTTGGCGTTTCGGAATGATATTTTTTGGGAAGTAGGGGCATACGCGGGTTCGGAAAATGTGGCTTCGGGAGATGATGAGTTTTTATTACGAAAATTTTTTAGGAAATATCCTTCAAAAGTGTTTTTTTTGAAAGACCAAAAGGCAGTTGTTCGGACAAAAGCCAATCCAAACTGGCAAGTTTTTTATGCACAGCGAAAAAGATGGGCAAGTAAATGGAAACTGCACAAAGATTGGGCAACCAAACTCTTGGCAATTTCTGTTTTTATTTTCTATTTATGGATATTTTTGGCATTTTTGGGCTATATAACGGGTTTGCTAAAAAATCCAGTTATTTTGTGGGCTTTTCTCATTAAGTTGTTAGGAGAAATTGTATTTTTGCAACCAATCCTTGTGCATTTGGGTTATGGGGGCTTGGGTTATGGGATAGGTATTTGGCAGGTTTTATACCCCATTTATGCTATTTGGGTAGGAATTGGGGCAAATTTTGGCAAATATATTTGGAAAGGGCGCAGTTATTAGAACACAAATGGCAGAACTCGACAAACAACGATCACCTTCGTACTACGTAAGACAGCGCCTCTATAAAAACAAAGGAGCTATGCTGGGCTTGATTATTGTGTGCTTTGCCCACTTGGTTGCGGCACTGGGCTACCTGATCATGCCCGACAGCACGCCCAATGCGGACGGAGGCTCCTCACTTATTGGAAAAACTTCTTTTTTCCATTCTGTTACGATGCTCAAACAAAGAAAATCCAATGAAGTCGAACACGTCAATATTTTCAAACGAATTTTTACAGGACAGGAAAGTGAGTACATGGCTGAACCCGTTACGACCTATAGGGTCGAGGGTGATACCTTGTATTTTGTAATTGGGCGGGAGCAAAACGAATTAAAAATGCCTCTGCTTCCAGTGGTGCGATCTTTGAACAGAGAGAAAGAAGTTCGGAAAATAGTAGGATCGCTGGCTGACACTTTAGTTTATACCGACCCGAACGGACAGGTTCAGCGTGTTACGGTTGATGATTTGCAAAAAGAATTTGAAAAAGAAAATATCGAAAAACGCACTTTTTATTTAGGCACAAACACCGAAGGGCGGGACATTATGAGTATGCTCATTTTGGGAACTCGAATTTCGCTTTCTATAGGTTTCGTTTCTATGCTTATTTCGCTGGTTTTGGGCGTTACTTTGGGTGCTATTGCGGGTTTTTTTGGCGGAATGCTCGACAGGGTTATTTTTTGGCTCATGACTGTTGTTTGGTCAATCCCCAATGTTATGCTGGTTGTGGCAATTACTTT
>JAAFHK010000308.1 GCA_013297565.1 Cytophagales bacterium | reverse complement strand
GCTTTGTCGAGAATGACCTGCCCCGATTCGGTGCGGAAACTGTCGCTACTTTGTGTAAAATTTTCGGCTTCGATGAGCAAACCGTTCGGCGAGCTTGTTTGCGAAAGGGTAGCCGTTTGCTCACTTTTTTCTTTGTTTTGGCAAGCGCATAGATTTACTAAAACTAAGATTATAAGGTAAAATAGTGATTTTTTCATGTTAAATAAAAGGGATTTTATTTTTCAAAATCGTTTTTTTTGTAACATAGGCTTTAGCCTGTGTGCTGTTTTCACAGGCTAAAGCCTATGTTACAATCATTTTTTGACCAATATTTTTTCCAATTCTTCCAAACTTCGCCCTTTGGTTTCAGGGACAATGGCAATCGTAAAAATTAAGCCCAAAACCGCAAAAATGCCGTAAATTGCAAATGTAAGGCTACTTCCCAAGGTCGAAAGTTCCCAAGGAAAAATGAGTTGTATTAAAAAACTAACCGCCGAATTGATAAAACCCACAAACGAAATGGTAAGCCCCCGAACCCGCAAGGGGAACAATTCGGAAAAAAGTACCCACATGACGGGACCCACCGAAATAGCAAAAGAGGCTACAAAACCAATAATTCCGAGCAAAATCAGCACCGCATTCATTTGGATCGCCGCCGTAATCAGTTCCGACTCATAGGTTGTAGCTTGCGAATTGCCCAAACTCATATTCATGGCGTTCTTGAAATCCGTATCACTCTCGAAAACCTGATTGGTCATGGTCAAAAGCGTATTTTTATCAATCGCTTCGGGCAAGGCGGCTATTTTTTCGGGCGTAAGGCTGTAGGTAGCGGTCGCAAAACCGTAGGTGAGCAAAAACATCGAAACCGCAATGCCTGCTACCCCAAAAAGCAACAAAGGTTTTCGCCCTAAACGGTCGATCAGTGCCATCGCCAAAATGGTAAAAACGATATTGATTAAACCGACCAGAATAGCTTGGATAAAAGACGCATCAGTCCCAATTCCCGACTGTTCGAAGATCATGGGGGCGTAAAAAAATACGGCATTGATCCCTGTAATTTGTTGCAAAACCGCCATAACGATCCCAATCATCAAAACCAATTTCATGGAAGGCACAAATAATTCTTTCAGCGAAACCTTGCTTTCTTCTTTGTCCTGTGCCAAACTTTCTTTGACCTGTGCAATCTGTTCCTCGATTTCCGAATCCGAAAGAATATTTTTGAGGGTGCGTTTGGCACTTTCTATTTTGTCTTTCATGATCTGCCAACGAGGGCTTTCAGGCACTAAAAACATTCCAAAAAAATACAGCAAAGCGGGAAAGGTCTCGACACCGAGCATCCAACGCCACGTATATTTATCAAAAAGCATAGTTTTCGTCCATTCGGCATCGGCTTGCGCCCATTGCAAAATCAAATAATTGGAAAAAAATGCCGCCGTAATGCCCAAAACGATATTGAGTTGGTTGAACGAAACCATACGACCGCGCATAGCAGGGGGCGAAATTTCGGCAATGTACATTGGGGCAATGATCAGCGAAATGCCCACTCCAAACCCGCCGATCATGCGGGCAATCACCAAAAGCAAAAAAGTAGGGGCGATTGCCGAAGCAATAGCGGAAAGGGCATACAAAATAGCCGCCGCCTGCAAAATAGGTTTTCGACCGTAGCGATCACTCAAACTGCCCCCAAACATCATGGCAAGCGTAGCGGTCAGACTAAGCGAAGCCACCGACCAGCCCAATTCCAATTTGGTCAGGGCAAATTCGGGTTCGATAAATTTGATCACACCAGAAATTACTGAAGCGTCAAAGCCCATCAAGAAACCACCCAAAGCGACCGTAATCGTTACCCAAGTGGTATAAAGTTGTTGTTTATTCATTGTTTTTTGTATCGGCGAATTTATTCGCCATTTTTTTGGGTTAAGCGGCGAATAAATTCGCCGATACAATTTTTTTAATCAAAATCAATTTCCACCGTTTTTTTCAAAAGTTGTTCGGAATTTGTCCCTACCATAATTTCAAAACTGCCTGATTCGGCATAAAAACGGCGATCAGGGTGATAAAATCCCAACTCTTTTTCCGTTAATTCGAACTTTACGGTTTTGGTTTCGCCTATTTCGAGGCTGATTTGTTCGAAAGCAACCAAACGTTTGATCGGCTGAATGACGGTGGCGTGTGTGTCCCTGATGTAAAGTTGGACAGTTTCCTTGCCTTTGTATTTGCCTGTATTCGTGATTTCTACGCTAACAGAGGCTTTTTTTGGCGAAGTTTTTACCGAAAGATTTTTATAATCAAAAGTGGTGTAACTCAACCCAAACCCAAAACACCATTGCGGCGTATTGGGCATATCCGTATAATGCGACCAAAAAACCAAGCCTGCGTCCCACGTATTGGTTACAGGGCGACCTGTATTTTTTTGGGCATAATAAAGCGGCACTTGCCCCACATGACGAGGGAACGAAACAGGTAATTTGCCCGAAGGATTGTATTTTCCAAAAAGCACATCGGCAGTGGCGTGTCCTGCCTGCGAACCCGCAAACCACGTCTGCAAAATAGCAGGCACTTTTTGGGCAACCGTAGGAATAGCCACAGGACGACCTGTCATCAAAACAGCCACCACATTTTTATTCACTTTCAGGATTTCGTCCAATAATTCTAATTGGTTTCCTTTGAGTTCGAGGCTCGTTTGGCTACGTCCTTCGCCCGATTGGTAGCAATCTTCGCCAAGTGCCATAATGACTAAATCGGCATTTTTGGCTATTTTTATAGCATTTTCGAAGCCTGAACGGTCGTTCGGATCGGTAAAAGTCAATTCATGCAAAAAATCTCGTGTGCCTGTAGTGAGTTGGTAGCCTTCGGCATATTCTACTTTTTGATCGGCTGAAACGGCGGCTTTAATGCCTTCTACCAAAGAAACTGCCGAATTAGGATTTGCCTGCGCCCGCCAACTGCCCAAAGGCACGTCTTTGTGTCCCGCCAAATTGCCAATCACCGCAATATTTTTGACGCTTTTTTGAATCGGCAAAAGGCTGTTTTCATTTTTCAATAAAACCATCGTCCCTTGTGCCACTTCCCTTGCCGCTTGAAGATTTTTTTCAGACAATAATTCCTTTTTTTCCCGTTCCAAATTCGAATAACGGTAGGGATCATCGAACAGCCCCAAATCAAATTTGAGTTTCAAAATCCTACGAACCGCATCATCGATCAGTTTTTCGGAAACTTTGCCGTTTTTGACCAATTTTTCCAAATTATTCAAGTAAATATGGCTTTCCATGTCCATATCCGAACCCGCTTTGATGGCGTAAGTGGCGGCTGTGAGGCTGTCGGGGGCATACCCATGCGTAATCATTTCGCCAATCGAACCCCAATCCGACACCACAAACCCTTCGAAATTCCATTCTTTTTTCAATAATTGCCTTTGCAAAAATTCGCTACCTGTCGCAGGCACTCCGCCAATGTCATTAAAAGCGTTCATAAAAGTAGCCACTCCAGCCTCGCTTGCGACTTTAAAAGGTGGCAAAATGACGTTTAAAAGCGTATTTTCGGTAACTTCGATGGTATTATAGTCCCTGCCTGCTTCGGCGTAGCCGTATCCCGCAAAATGTTTGGCACAAGCCGCAATCGTTTTTTCGCTACTCAAATCTTTGCCCTGAAAACCCTCGATCCACGCCTTGCCCATGACCGAAGTGAGGTAGGTATCCTCGCCTGCACTTTCCATAATTCGCCCCCAACGAGCATCTCGGCTGACATCGATCATCGGCGCAAAAGTCCAATGCAAACCTGCTGCTGCTGCTTCTCGTGCCGCTACTTCCGAACCCAAACGCGCCATTTCCAAATTCCAACTGGCGGCTTGCGCCAAAGGAATGGGCATCATGGTTTTGTAGCCATGCACCACGTCATAGCCGAAAATAAGCGGAATTTTCAAGCGAGAATTTTCTACGGCTAATTTTTGGGCTTCTTTCGTGCCTTCGGCGGTCAGGACATTGAGCATACCCCCTACCCTACCCGATTTGATGTCATCGAGTTTTTGTTGCGAACCCTGATCGGGCGGGACAGGTCCCGTAAATTCCCAACTGCCACTATACATATTGAGTTGCCCTATTTTTTCTGCCAAAGTCATTTTGGCAAGCAAGGCTTCTATTTTTTCATCGTTTGTCATAGCATTATTTTTTTTAGGGCTTTTAACCGATTGGAAAGCCATCGCCAAAAAAATGAGTAAAGCGAACGCAACAAACCTTTTATCCCTAATTTTTTTCATAAAAAATGTTTTTTTTTCAAACGTAGCATAAATGCTACGTCTATTGATCAAATTCAGATCATTAGCCGTAGCCTTTATGCTACAGAAAAATTTTGTAGCAAGCCCTTTAGGGTGCGATTTGGTATAAATAAATCACACCCTAAAGGGCGTGTTACCATTAATTTCGTTGAAAAACCCTGATATAATCCACAGCCATGCGTTGTGGGAATTTGGTCGTATCATTGGGCGAACCTGGCCATTTGCCGCCTACGGCTACATTGACAATGAAGAAGAAACTTTCTTGAAATTCACTCAAAGAAGCAGGCGTAGTATCAACGGTGTTATAAAGTACATCATCAAAGTACCATTTTATCGTTTTTTCGTCCCAAATAATGCTATAGACATGGAATTGATCGGAAAGTTTGCCGTTTGGTTTGGTATAACTTTTTCCGAAACTTGCATACGTGCCGTTATTGTCCCAATGCACTGTACCGTGAGTAGTTCGGTCGTTGGTCGGTTGTCCGCCAATCATTTCCATAATATCGATTTCGCCGCACTTAGGCCAGCCTACGGTCGAGATACTTTCGCCGAGCATCCAGAGGGCAGGCCATAAACCTTGACCTTCGGGCATAACGGCTCTAATATCGATTCGTCCGTATTTAAAATTGCGTTTTCCTTGTGTAATAATTCGAGAAGAGGTATATTGTTGTCCGCTAAAATTTTCTTTTTTGGCGGTAATAATCAACATTCCGTTTTCTACAGATGTATTTTCGGAACGGTAATATTGCAGTTCGTTATTTCCCCAACCGCCATTTCCTGTGCCTATTTCGTGCTTCCAATCGTTTGAAAGAGCATTGCCTTCAAACTCATCTTTCCAAGCCGATCTATAACCCTGATACGTTTCGGGGGTGGTGTAGCCTGTAGTTGGGATTCCTGTCGTATTATTGATGCTGATCGTGATGGTTTGCGCAACTTCTACCGATACTGTAGGCGTAGAAAATGCCCGAATTTTAACCGTATAAGTACCTGCTTGCGAATAGGTATAAACAAATCTGCCATCGTTGGCTTGGATTGGCGTAGTTTGTTTTGCCTCGCCCGATTGGAAATCAAAATAATTGGCTTTTTCAGCTGTAGCCAAAATTTCT
>JAAFHK010000307.1 GCA_013297565.1 Cytophagales bacterium | reverse complement strand
CTCACGAAATCAACTTAAGTCGGACGTAATCCGACCTTAAAAAGGTTGCGAAATTTCAAGGTCGGACTACGTCCGACTGAAGTTTTTTTTGCAGAATGTGTAATTTGTAACAGTTTTCAGTATAGAACTAACATTTCTTTTAGAAATGTTAGTTCTTGCCAAACAAAAAACAACTTATAACTTGATTTTTATGAAAATTAAAAGTATATTTGCACCTAATTTGTTTGCTTTTCATTATGAAAACAACGAACTAAATCTGAACGAATATGATCGTTTAATGGATTTATGGACGGATATTAGTTATTTAAAAAAGTTTGCAGATGAAAATAATATAACTGATTTTATAAAATTCAAAAATGATATTGTTCAAGATGCCGAGTATATCCAAGATTTAATGGATAGAATTTCTCAAAATCATGAAAATTTAGAGCAATTTTTTCGCCCTTTAGATGATTATGAAACAGGTTATAAGTTACTTTCTTTACAAAAAGGCAAACTTAAGCAAAGTAAATTGCGCTTATATGCTATTAAAATTGATCAAAATCTATTTGTTATTACAGGTGGGGCAATCAAAATAACTCATAAAATGAAAGATCATGTTGATACACAACAAGAAAGAAGTAAACTTGGTATGGCAAAACAATTTTTGCAAGAACATCAAATTATTGATATAGATAGTTTTTTTGAATTTTTAAATGAAGATAGTGATGAGTAATAAAGAAAAATTTTTATCTTTAGTTTCGGGTGTAGATACTCAAACACAAGAAAAAAACCGTTGGCGAATAGAGAATAGGGCTTGGTTAAGGATTTCCCAAAAAATTGCCGCCCAAGTTTTATTACGTTTAGATGAGTTGCACTGGAGTCAAAAAAACTTAGCCGAACACATGGGCTGTTCGCCGCAATTTGTACATACTATTTTGAAAGGCTCTGAAAACTTGACTTTGGAAACCATCAGCAAACTCGAAAAGGCTTTGAGAATCGAGTTAATTCAAGTAGTTGAGCAAAGGGAGATCAAAATTGTAACTATCATTGATAATATTAAATATTTCCCAAAAAACATCAGTTCAAAGTATCAAAATACTCATGAAACACTGTATAATGATAATGCTTCATCTTTTGGCGAACGTGAATACAAAATAGCTTAAAAATGTCCAATCAAGAAATTTATACCTTTAAACTTCGTAAAATCCAAACCGATCAGTTTGCTATTATCGAAGACGCTTTTGAAGAAGAAAAGCCTGTTACAATGAATACGGGACTCAAGTTTGGGCTTGATGAAAAGGCAAAAGTGGTCATGGTTTCCACTCTTTTTCGGTTCAAACACGAAAAACAAGTATTTTTGCTCATCGAAACTTCCTGTTTTTTCGAGTTAGCAAGCCCCACTTGGGAACTATTACAAAAAGGCGACACTATAGTTTTACCTCAAAATTTGGCGCAGCATTTAGTAGTAATTGCTATTGGCACAGCACGAGGGGTATTACATAGTAAAACTGAAAATACCGTTTTCAATCGTTTTTTTATTCCTACGCTTGATGTTACCCATTGGGTAGAAACGGATATAACAATCTCTTAGAACAAGCCTGCGACCTCTCGAAACGATTCGATCGTTTTATACGAAAAAAGCCGAAATTTCAAAGATTATGAATTAGTAGAAAGGCAAACAGCAAGTTTTTAATTTTGTATTTGGGCAGGTAGTTGTCTTAATAAAAATGCCATTTCTTAAAAGAAATGGCATTTTTTTATTCTTGCGTAACGAAATTATGTAATTGTTCATAAAAATTCTCAACCACACTCAAATTGGCATTGAATAAATTGTCAATAAGAGGTTCGTTTAAATCCGTTCCCTCAAAATCAATGCTTGTTTTATATCTAATTTCACCATCATTAAAATCCATTTCAAAATTCCCAATCATAAGACCGTAATTAATTCGAGTGATGAATATAGCAAAATCATCATGCTGATTTTCAGGAACATAGAAATCTTGAATAATGCTGTAACAGACCAAAATTTTTTCTTCTTCTTTCAGGTCAAATACGCATTTGTACTTTGATTTTGAGGTTTCTATACCAAAAATAGCCACAGTTTGTCCTTTAAGTATTTCGAACTTAAATTGCTTGGTACTTAGGAAAGTGATTATTTTTTGGAACATATTTATTCAGTTTATTATAAGTTGATACACTTAAAGCAAAAAACACAGGTATCACAACAGATTTGGCTTCTTGTTGAATGACTAATTTTTTCAATTCATTGAAGCAATTAGGTTTTTCTACTAAATAATAAGACACTTCAAGCGGTCTGTAATCTTCTGGAATTTCTTTAAAAGAAATAGATTCTGTTGTAATACGATCATCATAAAATATATTGACTTGATAAATAACAGATTTCTTATTTACCATGAGATCATAATAAGAAATTTCTTGCTCAAAGTAATCAAGCAGATTTTTTTCATTGGTAACAATATGATAATAAATTTCTTTTTTCGAATTTTGATCATCTCTTGAAAAAGAACCTATTACATACTTACCATTTATATTTTTGCCAATATAAAGGTATGGGTAGTCATCATCAAGTAATACTTGATATGAACTCACAATTTGTGCAATATGATTATTTTCTTTTTTCATGACGCTTTTTTTCTGATTCTTTATACGCATTGGTTTCTGAAAGGATAATAATTTCACGAGTAGTTAAATAGTTTAAATCAAACTCATCACTTTTGAAAAAACCGTAATGAGTGAGATCATCTTCATCATAGAGTTTTACTAAACCACTATTGGGTGAAAATTTAAAAATTAAAGCCGCATCTTCTCTTGGACGATTAGTAGCCCAAATAGCAACATATTTTTCCATAGCCTTTTTGTTAGATTCATCACTATTCCACAAATTAATGGATAGACTTTTCAAGTTATCACATATTTTTTTACAGTCAAATTCACTTTTACCTTTACCATCTTCCCATTTAGTTTTAAAATCTCCTGTTTCCACTGTAGGTTGTTTAATCCTACGGGAATATAAGTTATTTGTATCTTGAAATGCTTTTTGCAAGCAATCACAATTATCTGGTTCTAAGCCTAATTTATTGAAAGTCATTGATTTAAAGATGGTTATAAAACAAAATTACAAGAAATAAGTTTAAAATCCAAATCTATGGTAACACTTTTCACACCTCAAATGATCCCTTTTATTACCCAAATTCTGAAAATAGAACCTTTTAAAATTCTCTGTTTGTGGAATACAGGTGAATTACGGGTGATCGCTTTTGCTTTGTTATTCGCAGAATGGAAAAAAGAAACCGATCAAGAAGTTTCGAAACTTACTGATTATGAGATGTTTAAGTACGTTTCTTTAAGCGAAGCAGGAACATTACAATAGATAAATACCACAATCAGTCTTGCTTTCAAAGGTCGACAAGCCTACACCCTTTCGAAACGATTCGGTCGTTTTATACGAAAATAGCCGAAATTTCAAAGATTATAACTTAATAAAAATACAAATTGAATAACTTTACATCGTTCTTAAATTAGACTCATGAAAACTGCTTTTTATATAGCCAAACGCTATTTTTTTTCGAAGAAAAAACAAAATTTTATCAATATCATTTCCTACATCTCGATGGTCGGCGTGGCGGTTGGTACGATGGCTTTAATTATTGCCATGTCGTTTTTTAATGGTTTGGAAGAAATGACCAAAACCTTGTATTATGCTTATAATCCCGATATTAAAATTACGATCAAAAAAGGTAAATCTTTCCAAATAGATAGCCTTATATTGTTGAAAATCAAACAATTACAGAACGTAAAAGTGCTTACCGAAGTGGTCGAGGACAATGCTCTTTTGCGCTATGACGACCAGTACTTGGCGGTGAATGTCAAAGGCGTTTCGAAAAATTTCGATCAACAATACGACCTTTCGGCACACCTTGTTACGGGAAATTTGGCGATTTGGCAGAGAGAAACGCCTGTAGCTTTGTTAGGCATTGGGATACAAAGTATGTTGAATATCAATATCCAAAATCCACTTAAGGCTCTGGTTTTTTGGTATCCCAAAAAACAGGCGACAAGCAGTCTTGATCCTTCTAAGGCTTTTGTGCAACAAAGTATTTGGGCTGGCGGGGTTTTGTCCATCGAACCGCAATTTGATCAGTCCCAAGTGATCCTACCCTTAGAGTTTGCGAACGAACTGATGAGTTATGGCAAGCGCCGCACTTCTTTGGAAATAAAAGTGAGTGAAAATCAATACGTTTCGGAAGTTCAAGACAACTTAAAAGCCTTGTTGGGTGAAAAATTTGCCGTGAAAAATTTCGATGAGCAACAGGAAAATTATTTGCGGGCAATCAAGATCGAAAGGCTTTTTGTTTTTGGCACTTTTGCGATCATTCTCATCATTGCTTCATTTAATATTTTCTTTTTCCTGACCATGCTGGTGATCGAAAAACAAAAAGACATTGGGACTTTGATCGCTTTGGGGGCGCGCGCCAACTTGATACGTCAAGTTTTTCTTTGGGAAGGAACGCTTTTGGCTTTTGTGGGAACTTTTATAGGAGTTTCTATTGGCTTGATTTTCAGCTTTTTACAACAAGAATTTGGCTTAATAGGCATGGGAATCGAGGACGCAATCCTGTCGGCTTATCCTGTTAAAGTGGTTTGGACAGATGTGATTTTAGTTTGTATTTTGATGTTTTTTATCACCCTTGGCACTGCTTTTATACCTGCCCAAAACGCAACGAAAGTGATTTGGCAAAAATGAATGTGTTAAAAAATAGGATTTTTTATGAAAAAATCTTTTTTTTGCATACTTTTTCACGATCTTGAAACAAAATAAGAAAACAGTGGCTGAACTATCTTCAACAGGTGCCATTTTGCAGTGCAAATGCCCACAATGTCGGAAAGGAAATATATTCAAGCACTCGATCTTGAATCCGTTCAAATATGCGGAACTATACGAAAACTGTCCCCATTGCGGATTGGAATACGAAGTGGAGCCTGGTTTTTTCATAGGGGCGATGTATTTGGGTTATGGGGTAAGTATAGCTTTGATGGTCAATTGTTTGGTGGCTATCTATGTAATATTTGACGACCCAAGTATGCTGACTTATCTCTGGATTACCGCCTTGATTACGGTCGTGATGATCCCACTCAATTTCCGCTATTCGCGTGCATTGGTCTTGCATTTGTTCGGTGGTATTAAGTATGACTCAACGCTATAATCAAACAGTCAGCCCCTCGGTTGGCTGTTTTTCTTTTACTTTTATGCAATTTTTAACCTCTTTTGGGGTTTTATATCAAATCAAAGCTTTTCCCCTAAATGAAAAAATGTTTTTGGATAGGAGCGCTATTCCTACTTTTCCAAACAGGCGCTTGGGCGCAAAAGTCCCGCAAT
>JAAFHK010000306.1 GCA_013297565.1 Cytophagales bacterium | reverse complement strand
AAACTGTTAGTTTTACAATAATAGAACTTACGCAATTAAAGTCTGACCGTAGGTCTGACGCACGAAAAAGCAGTATTTAAACGTCAGACCTACGGTCAGACTTGCTTGAGTTTGCTAATTTTTCAAAATTGCGTAAGTCCTAAATAAGTTCCATGATTTTTTTACGTCTGCAAAAACAGCGAACTGATCGATTCGTTATCGTGAATTTTGCGGATTGCTTTGGCAAACATATCGGCTACGCTTAAAACCTTTATTTTTAGGTTTTTTTGGCGTAAAGGAATGGTATCGGTTACAATCAATTCCTGCAAAGGCGATTTATCAATATTTTCGTAGGCTTTTCCCGAAAGAACAGCGTGCGTACAAACGGCTCGGACGGATTTTGCACCTTTATCCAATAGCATTTCTGCCGCCTTGCAAATCGTCCCTGCGGTATCGATCATATCATCAATCAAAATCACATCTTGGTCGCTTACGTCCCCAATCAGTTGCATAGAAGCAATTTCGTTGGCGCGTTTGCGGTGCTTATCGCAAATGACCATTTCTGCCTCGAAATGTTCGGCAAATCTGCGCGTTCGTGCCACACCACCTACATCCGGAGAGGCAAAAATTGGGTTTTTATCATACAAATCCTTAATGTAGGGAACAAAAATACTATAACCCGCCAGATGATCGAAGGGGATATCAAAAAAACCCTGAATTTGACCCGCATGAAGATCACAAGTCATAACCCGATCCGCACCCGCCGCAGAAATAAGGTTTGCGACCAGTTTGGCGGCAATACTAACTCTTGGGCGATCTTTGCGGTCTTGGCGTGCATAGCCAAAATAGGGCGTAACAACCGTAACTTGGTGTGCCGAAGCACGTTTGGCGGCATCGATCATGAGCAAAAGCTCCATAATATTTTCGGCAGGTGAAAAAGTAGATTGCACGATGAAAACGTGAGCTCCGCGAATTGATTCGTCAAAAGAAACCCACATTTCGCCATCACTAAATCTTTTGGTGATGCACAAACCTAATTTTGTGCCGTACGAATGGGCAATTTTTTGAGCCAACTCTGGACTGGCAGAGCCAGCAAATATTTTTAAAGGGTTCATGGATAATGTGTTATGAAACGGCTATTTTTCTATCTTAAAATAAAATAAATTTATGAATAATTTGTAAAACGCCCTTTAGGGTGTTTATAAAATATTAAAAATCAACACATTGGCACACCCTGAAGGGTATGCTACAGAATTGTTAATAAACTCATGAAATAAAATTTTCCATCAAATCACCCTCAAGGGCATGGGCGTAAAACAAAGAATAAAAATAATGAGTGTAAGCCAACCCAAAACTTGTCTTTTCCAGTCCAAAGGGCGTTCATCGGGCGTTATGGGGTGCGAAATGCCCAAAGTTCTTCCCAAAATGGTCGCAAAAAGCAACCAACCGTAATAACCTGTCAGGTTTGGAAAAAAATGAGAAATAAGGAATTGCACCGTAAAAACGCCCAAAGCTGCCGAAGCCACATTCCAAGGGCTTTTGAAAGTTTTGGAAAAAACGAAATACAAAAACAAAAAATAAAGTGGTGCGTAGGTTAGCAAATGCCAAATATCGTCTTGCGGAGTCAAAATTCCCAAGCCCGCATAGCTAATAAAACCAAAAAACAAGCAAAAAGCTACCCAGCGATGCCCTTTTGCTCCCAAAAGTCCATATACAATGTGTCCGCCATCAAGCTGTCCGATAGGCATAAGGTTTAGGGCAGTAAAAAACAAAGCCAAGTAACCCGCCAAAAGATACGGGTAGTGCATAATTTCGTAGGGGTTGGGCAGTAAAGTAGGATTCTCGACCACGTAGGTCTTGAAAAATTCGAAAACCAAATTTGTTCCCAAAATCAAATTACCTCCCTTTGTTTTTTCATATACATGATTGGCATAATCCAATCCGTACTGTTGGTATTCAGGGTGAATTTGAAAAATATATTCGGGCGGAGGCAAATGCGTAAAACCATAATACAAAACTCCCAAAGCCACCACCAAACCCGCAAGAGGTCCCGCAATTCCGACATCAAAAAATTCTTTTCGAGAACTTATGGGGGTTTTGATCTTGATAAAAGCCCCCATAGTGCCAATATTAATGCTTTGTCCTATAAAACCTAACCAAAGCGGAATGTAAAAAGGAAGGGTAACATTGAGTTTGTAGTGCCGCGCTACGAAATAATGCCCAAATTCATGCACCGTCAGAATACCCAAAAATGGAACGGAATAATGCAAACCCTGCCAAAAATCAGCCCAAGAAAGCGTACTTTCTTCGGGCTGATATAACAAGGTTTTTCCTACTATCCACTCCGCCCCTGACAGCGTAGTACTTAAAAACGTAATGACAAAAAGCCCAAGATGCAACAAAACACGCTTTTGTTCGCTGTTCATTATTCGTTTTATTTATTTTTTTCTAACAATTTTGCTATGTATTTGCCCAAAATATCAAATTCCAAATTCACACGAGTCCCAACCGCAATCTGCTGAAAATTGGTGTGTTCGAAAGTATAAGGAATGATCGCCACACTAAAACTATTTTCCTGCGAATCAACCACCGTTAGGCTTACGCCATTCACGCAAATCGAGCCTTTTTCGACCGTAATACTCTGATTATGAGGCTCATACTCAAAAGTAAAACGCCAGCTTCCTGCTTCATCTACGATTTTGGTACAAATGCCAACCTGATCTACGTGTCCCTGAACTATGTGTCCGTCAAAACGACCATTCGCAGGCATACAGCGTTCCAAATTTACATAAGTGCCTGTTTTCCAATCGTTTAAATTAGTTTTTTGCAAAGTTTCGGCAATGGCAGTAACCGAATGTATGCTTCCGTTGATTTCCGTTACCGTTAGGCAGACTCCGTTGTGTGCTATGCTCTGGTCGACCTTGAGTTCTGCCGAAAAAGCCGACTCGATCTCAAAAATTACGTTCGAACGTTCATTTCGTATCGTTCGAATAGTGCCAAGCGTTTCTATAATACCTGTAAACATCTTAATTGTTTTTGACAAAGGTAAAATTTTAATTGAAAAATATTGTGTAAAAATTTGTTTTTTAAAAATGGGCTTAATACCTTTGTCAAAGAGGTACTAATTATCTCCTATCTCTTAAAATAGTTTTATAGGCTTGGATTTGCTAAACCTTCTCATTTTCTTAAGCCTTATTTCTTATTAAAACCTTTCGTTTTTGAAATCAAAAACTATATTTCAAAATTATTCGTTCGTAGGGTACGTTTGCGTATTCGACCAAAATACCGTTTTACAAACTTCACACTTCAAAAAATTATCTTCCTAAACGTATGTACACCATCGAGGATTTGAATGTACGCCTCCTTTCCGAACTTCGAACCATTGGCGAAGAATTGGGCGTAAAATCTATTAGCAAACTTTCCAAAAAAGATTTGATTTACAAAATATTGGATTTACAGGCTGTTAGCCCCGAAAAAACCATCATCAAATCCGCTTCTTCCCGCCCCGAAACAGAAACAGAAGAAGACATAGACGGCAAATTGGTCATTAAAAAGCGTTCGTCAAGTTCCGAAAATCCGCTTCATGATGCCGAGGCGACTCCTTTGAACATCGAAGACGATTTCGTGCCGATCCCTGCTATGCAGGAAGAAACTGATTTTGTGTCCAACCCGATTGCCCAAGAAGCCGAAGAATCGCACGAAATTCACGAGCCGATAAAAGAAATTTTGCCGATCATAGAAAAGAAAACACCGCCTCAACACAATCTACCGCATACGCCACAGCCCAATCCTCAAAATCAACCAATTCAGGTTCAAAAAAATCCTAAAAAACCGCATTTGAGTTTTACAGTGAAAGATTTTGATGGAGTGATCGAAAACGAAGGGGTTTTGGAAATTATGCAAGATGGTTACGGCTTTTTGCGTTCGGCAGACTATAATTATTTGGCAAGTCCTGATGATATTTACGTTTCTCCTTCTCAAATCAAACTTTTTGGCTTAAAAACGGGTGATACTGTAAAAGGGCAAATCCGCCCGCCGAAAGAAGGTGAAAAATATTTTGCTTTGCTAAGGGTAGCTACCGTGAATGGAAAAACGACCGACCAGATTCGGGATCGTGTTCCTTTTGAGTACCTTACACCGCTTTTTCCACAAGAAAAATTGAATTTGCAATACCGCCCAAATGCCTATTCTACCCGAATTTTAGACCTTTTTGCCCCAATAGGCAAGGGACAAAGAGGCATGATAGTAGCCCAGCCGAAAACGGGTAAAACCATGCTTTTGAAAGAAGTTGCCAATGCGATTGCCCAAAATCACCCTGAAGTTTATTTGATCGTGCTGTTGATAGACGAACGCCCAGAGGAAGTTACGGACATGGCTCGAAGCGTAAAAGCTGAAGTTATTGCCTCGACCTTTGATGAACAAGCCGAACGCCACGTAAAAGTAGCCAGCATTGTGCTGGAAAAAGCCAAAAGAATGGTCGAATGTGGGCATGATGTGGTTATTTTATTGGATTCTATTACTCGTTTGGCACGCGCTTACAATACCGTTTTGCCTTCTTCGGGCAAAATCCTGTCGGGCGGTGTAGATGCGAATGCTCTGCACAAACCGAAACGCTTTTTTGGGGCGGCGCGCAATGTAGAAGGCGGCGGATCGCTTACCATTTTGGCAACGGCTTTGATCGAAACAGGCTCGAAAATGGACGAAGTGATTTTTGAAGAATTTAAAGGAACAGGCAATATGGAACTGCAATTAGACCGCAAACTTGCCAATAAACGCATTTTTCCTGCCATCGAAGTGCCTGGTTCGGGTACAAGACGTGAAGACTTGCTTTTGGACAAGGAAACTATGCAAAGAGTTTGGATTTTACGGAATTATATGGCGGATATGAACTCTCAAGAAGCCATCGAATTTATCCTAAGCAATATGAGAGGCACAAAAGACAACGATCAGTTCCTAAGTGCCATGAGCAAAGGGTAGGCAATAAAAATAGATTGGAAACAAGGGGCGATGCCCCTTGTTCTCAAAAAACGAAATTTACACCCCAAATTGTTTCAAGTGATGATCCAAATGTTTGTAAAACAAATTATTCCATTCTGTTAAACTAAGTTTGCCAAAAGAAAGCGACTCCCTACCATCAAACTCTTTTTCTCCTAACTCTTGAGTGCGGCGAATGTACGCCACCAAACGTTTTTTTTCGTTTTCGAAATTTCTTTCGTCCTTAATGATAAAATAAGGAGCTGTTTGCCCATTTTTTGGATAAGGAATTTCGCTAACTACCGAATTTTTGACGAACCACTTAAACACGAGTTTCATTATGAAATTAGGTTTAGGGTGTTTGGTTTCATAAACGGTTTCGTAGGTAACGCAACAATGCGCCAACATTTGCGAAACCGACATTTTGCCCCAAAG
>JAAFHK010000305.1 GCA_013297565.1 Cytophagales bacterium | reverse complement strand
ACTTGTGTTCTTGTGGTAAAACACGGCTGTTTCTTGTGCCACTTGTGTTCTTGTGGTAAAACACGGCTGTTTCTTGTGCCACTTGTGTTCTTGTGGTAAAAGCATTCTTTTTACTTCCTCACCTCAACCCCGACTTTCCACTCATCAATTTCCAATTCAACGGCATTCGGAAGTTTATCAACCAATTCCAAACTCAAAGCCTGTACTTCTTCGGAAATATAGTTTTTGTGTGTCGTAATTGCCTGATTTAGAATGTCTTGGGCTTTCAGGAATTTAACATGAATTTTGTCCTGCACTTCCAAACCCTGATCTTTTCGAAGATTCTGAATCCGATTCACCAAATCCCTTGCAATGCCTTCTTGTCGCAGTTCGTCCGTAATTTTGGTGTCGAGCGCTACGGTCAAATTGCCCTCACGAGCCACTAACCAACCCTCGATATCCGAAGTCGAAATTTCTACGTCCTCAAGCGTAATATTGACCTTTTTGCCTTCCAAATTGACCGCAAAAGCGTTATTTCGTTCCAATTCGGCAATATTTTCCGAAGTCATTTCGCTGATCTGATCGGCTACGACTTTCATATTTTTGCCGTATTCTTTGCCCAATTTTTTAAAATTAGGCTTGGCTTTCTTGACTACCATGCCCGAATCGTCCCCGACAAAATCGACCGCTTTCACGTTGATCTCACTCATAATCAAGTCTTTCACTTTCTCGATCTGCGTTTGGGTTTCAGGGTTCAGTACAGGAATCAGAATTTTGGTCAAAGGTTGGCGCACCTTGATTTTGTTGTTTTTTCGCAAAGCATGGACAAGCGAACAAATCTGTTGAGCCATTTCCATGCGGCTTTCTAAAGCCTTGTTTATCAGGCTTTTATCGTTTGTTGTCCAATTACCCAAATGTACCGAATCCGCCGCTAAAGGCGTGTTATTTGCCTTCGCTTTTTCCCGAATCGGATTGGTCAAACTTTGATAAAACCATTCCGCCACAAACGGCGCAATGGGCGACATGAGTTGCCCGACCACATTCAAACATTCGTAAAGCGTTTCATAAGCCGCTTTTTTGTTTTCGGTCATTTCGCCTTTCCAAAAACGCCTTCTCGACAAACGCACATACCAATTCGATAATTGTTCGGTTACAAAATATTGGATTTCGCGCGCCGCCGTAGTCGCATCATATTGATTATAAGCGGCTTGCGTTTTTTCGATCAGACTTCGCAAACACGAAATAATCCAACGGTCGAGTTCAGTTCGGTTTTCGTAAGGGACTATGTTTTGCTCATCTATTTCCCAATCGTCAAGGTTTGCGTACAAGGCAAAAAAGGAATACGTATTTTGCAAAGTCCCAAAAAACTTACGCATGGTTTCCTCTAAACCCTTGATACTGAACTTCATATTGTCCCAAACAGGTGCATTTTCGAGCATATACCAACGCACCGCATCAGCCCCGTATTTATCAATCGTTTCGAACGGATCGATCACATTGCCCAAACGTTTGGACATTTTATTGCCTTTTTCGTCCAAAACCAAGCCTGTAGAAACCACATTTTTGAAGGCTACAGAATCGAAAGCCAAACCTGCAATGGCGTGAAGAGTAAAAAACCAACCACGTGTTTGATCTACGCCTTCCGAAATAAAATCGGCAGGATAGGAATTTTTGAAAATATCCTCATTTTCAAACGGATAATGCCATTGTGCGTAAGGCATCGCCCCCGAATCGAACCACACATCAATCAAATCGAGTTCCCTTTTCATCGGTTTTCCGCTATCGGAAACCAACACGATTTCATCGATATAAGGGCGGTGCAAATCAAAACCTATTTTTTCGTCCAAAATATTGGGAATTTGCAAAATTTTGCGTACTTTTGCCTCATCAAGTAAGATACTTGCCCCCAAAACAGCACGAGATAGTGTAGGGTTGTTTTGCGTAGATTGCGGGTTGCCGAAGAACTCTCGCAATTCATCAGTCAATCTTACTTGATTTTTTTCTACAGAATAAGTACCTGTATATTCAAATCCTGTAAGTAACCAGGTCATTTTTTGCCCTTCTTTGTTTAGTGCCAAAATTGCCGTTTTATTGCCATATTCCACAAAACGTTTTTCACTTCCTTCATTAAAAGGCTTAATTTTTCCTTTTGCCAATACGCCTACCAATTCGAGCATGAACTCAAAACCACTTTGCCCTTTCAATTCCGTCACATTTTGCCCTTCCCACTCACGTTTTGCAATAATGTGAGAAATACCAAATCCACCTTTGAAATTTTTATCTTCCTCGCCCATTTGTCCAAAAACAAAGGCAATTTCGCCCAAATCTTCTCGGAAATAGGCATTTTGAACCTCTTTTTTGTTTTCCAAAACAGTTTTTAAAGCCTCAACTGCTTTCAACAAATCGGCATAAAATTTACTTTTCAAAGATTTTTCGATCTCTGTATTCAATTCCGCCACCGAACCCATACATTTTTCCTCTTTGCCGTCTTCGCTTCGCCAAATTGGTAAAGGCGTTCCCCAATATCGGCTTCTTGACAAATTCCAATCGACCAGATTTTCGAGCCAATTCCCAAAACGCCCTTCACCTGTCGAGGCAGGTTGCCAATTAATCGTTTTATTCAATTCGACCAAACGATCTTTCAAAGCCGTAGTTTTGATAAACCACGATTCCATAGGATAATACAAAACAGGTTTGTCGGTTCTCCAGCAATGCGGATAGGTATGTTCGTATTTTTCGACCTTAAACGCCTTATTTTCCTCTTTCAATTTGATCGCAATCAGTACGTCAGTCGGTTTGAAATCCGCATTTTTGCGTTCAGCGTCCGAATAATATTCTTCTTTCACGAATTTTCCCGCAAATTCGCCCAATTCCGCCACAAAACGCCCTTGTTTATCCACCAAAGGCACTTCGTTACCGTTTGTGTCCCGAACCATCAAAGGCGGCACGCCATATTTTTGGGCAAGCCTGAAGTCATCAGAACCAAACGTAGGCGAAATATGCACAATCCCTGTTCCGTCTTCGGTCGTTACGAAATCCCCCAACAAAACTTTAAAGGCTTTTTCCGTATCTTTCAAAGGTTGCGTATAAGGCATAAGTTGCTCATATTCAACGCCTTCCAAAGCCGAACCTTTAAATTCTTCGATAACCGTATAAGGAATTTTATTGACATTATCTGTATCTTCGTCATATTGGCTAATCGGCGCATATTTTGAACCTAAGACCTTGTTTAACAGCGACTTAGCCAAAATCACGTTCGTAGGTTGGTTCGTATATTGGTTGTGGGTTTTGATCTTGACATAATCAATATCTTTTCCGACCGCCAAAGCCGTATTCGAGGGCAAAGTCCAAGGCGTGGTCGTCCAAGCCAAAAAATAATCGTGATCTGTACCTTTTATTTTGAATTGGGCAACAATCGTAGTATCCCGAACATCTTTATAACAGCCAGGTTGGTTCAATTCGTGCGAACTCAAACCCGTTCCTGCGGCAGGCGAATAGGGCTGAATGGTATAACCCTTGTATAAAAGCCCTTTTTCGTATAATTTTTTCAAGAGAAACCAACACGATTCGATATAATTATTTTCGAAGGTAATATACGGATCGTTCAAATCTACCCAATAACCAATTTTTTGCGTGATTTCGTCCCAAAGGGCTTTGTAACGCATGACCGTTTCCCGACATTTTTGGTTATATTCGGCTACCGAGATTTTTTTGCCAATATCTTCTTTCGTAATGCCCAATTCCTTCTCGACTTGCAACTCGATAGGCAAACCATGCGTGTCCCACCCGCCTTTTCGTTTGACCTGAAAACCCTGCAAAGTTTTGTAACGGCAAAAAATATCTTTAATAGTGCGTGCCATGACGTGGTGAATTCCTGGTTTTCCGTTCGCCGAAGGAGGTCCTTCGTAGAACACAAAACTGGGTTTTCCTGCTCTGCTCTCGACCGATTGTTCGAAAACCTTATTTTCTTGCCAAAATTTCAGCACTTCGCTACCCACTTCGGCAAGCGAACCGTAGTTATATTCTTTGTATTTCATTGTAAATCAGTTTTTTACGAAAAGGCATTTTTCCAAACCGCAAAGATAAGAGTTTGGAAGGAAAAAAGGAAAAAAAGTTTTTAACCCCAAAAAAGGAATACTGGAAAATAGTGTTTTTTTGTAGTTTTCCTCTTGCTATTTTCAAAAATAAAAATACATTTGGCAAACTAAAAACTTACCTCTATGTCGAACGTAGTAAGAGTGCCTTATTCATTCGTCCATTCCAATTTGCCTGATTATCAGAGCCACATGGCGGCTAATCGTTTTCTCGACAAAACCATACAGGGCATTGGTGATGTTACCAAAAGCCAAAATGCCAAATTGGTTTCGGCTATTCGTGAGAATACCGAAGCAGTTGGGCAAGGTTTGCAAGAAATGTAGTATCAACAAATGCAAATCCATGAGTCGATTGTCGACCAATCACGCCTTATGGCAAGAGGTTTTCCGGGGATTGCGGTCGGGATTGGTGATCTTGCTCAAGTAGTGCATGATTCCTCGAATCAGGTAGTCAATAGTGTGGAAAGGGCAAGCCACGATATTACCAAAGGCATTGCGGGTTTGTGTGCCTCGTTCGATATGGGCATGGCAAACATTGTTACCCAATTCGAATTGCAACGCAAAGAAATTAATCAAGGTTTTTTGCAATTATCCTCGATTTTGGAAAATAGCCGAAAAGTAGAGGCAAAAGAACGTTACCTCGATGGAAAAACCGAATACGAAAAATATTTGAAATTTCCTGATGAAATGCAGTTCTTGCATGATGCTTTGGAATATTTGCAAAAAAGCGTAGAAATCTACAAAGGAAACCCTTTTTCTCATTTTTATTTGGGGCATATCTATCACGAACCTACCGAACTGCACAATTTGGAAAAAGCCTTTGAGCATTACAAACTCTGTGCTACTTATGCCAAAGGCATTGAAAATAAGGGACTTACAGGTTTGGGCTATTTTTATGCGGGCTGGATAGCCTACGTACAAAAAGATACGAAAACCGCTATTGAACTCTCGGAAACTGCTTTGCAATTTGACGACCTAAATCCCGAAAATTATTACAATTTAGCCAAATTCTATGCTGTCGAACGCAATGTAGAAAAATCTTTGGGCTATCTTGATGTGGCTATTCGCCAATTCGATCCAAACTACAGCCTCAAGGCAAGCCTTGATCCCGATTTTAAGCAAATAGAACCGTATTTGACCAAATTTTTTGACGCTTTGCGGGACGAAGAAGCCAAAAACTTGGAAACCCGTTTGCGTAATTTTGGGGTGTAAAATTTCTTATTTATACTTTAAACCTTTACAACTTTCACATTTTTGAATGATTGAAAATTGGGACTTAACAAAGAATTTAGTTCTGTTTTGTAATTTTCTAAATGATCTAATACTTCGTGAATTGCCTTTTTGAA
>JAAFHK010000304.1 GCA_013297565.1 Cytophagales bacterium | reverse complement strand
GGAAGTTTCGCTTACTTTCCTGAATAATAAAAATATTCTACCTACCGAATATTCGGAAGTTACGGTTACGCGCCGCTACTATCGAACGGGCGAGGGCGAATATTTGTTAAATAATGTGCCTTGCCGTTTGAAAGATATTAACAATCTGTTTTTGGATACGGGCATTGGTTCGGATAGTTATGCGATTATTGAGTTGAAAATGGTCGATAGTATTCTGAATGACACCAATCACGAACGCCGTAATTTGTTCGAGGAGGCGGCGGGAATCTCAAAATTTAAGGTTCGGAAAAAGGAAACTTTTAAAAAATTGGCGGATACTGATGCCGATCTGGAAAGAGTCGAAGACTTGCTTTTCGAGATCCGAAAGAACCTCAAAACCCTCGAACGACAGGCAAAACAAGCCCAACAATATTTTCAAACTAAAGAACTTTACAAACAAAACAGCCTCGAACTTGCCCGAAAAACTGTAGGCACACAAGGCGAAGTATTGGAAAAATTGGGCGCTAAATTGGCTCAAGAAAGCGATCTGAAACTGCAATTACAAAACCAGATCGAGAAGCAAATCATTGACATAGAGGAGATTAAGAAAAAAACAAACCAATCCGAACAGGTTTGGCAAATACGCCAAAAAGCCTTTCAAAACCTTAGCGAACAAATCCGACAGATCGAAGCCGACCGAAGAATTAAGGACGAAAGGACTTTTCTTTTGGACGAAAAAAAGAAAAATTTGGAAAAACAAATCGCTTTGGAACAGGAAAGAGAACAAGGTTTTGGGCAAGATTTGGCAGATTTGGCGGAAAAAACGCGCATTGCAGAGCAAACTTTGGCGGAAATAGCCGATAAAGTGCGAAATTGGGAATTGGACAAAAACAAGGCACAAGAGGAAAGCCGTTATTTGCAACAGGAAAGCGAAAATGCTCGACAAAAACTGAATTTGAAACAACAGGAAATAGCTCAATGGCGTAAAAACCAAGAAATGAGGCAGTTACAATACAACAGTCAGAAACAAGAACTCGAACGCTACCTCGCCGAAATGCAAACACAACAGGCGCAAAGCGGGCGTTTGGAAGACGAAAAGCTCGATTTACAAGACCAAATTGCTGATAAAGATGCCGAAATTCAGGAACTCGAACAGAACGAACAGGTTTTGGGACACCAAATTACGGTCGAACAAACCGAAATAGAGGCTTTGCGGGACGAAATAAACCAAATGCAAAGGATTTTGGACACTTGGCAACACGAATATAAACTCACCCATTCGATGGTCGAAAGCCTTGAGGGTTTTCCCGAAGCGGTCAAATTCCTCAAGAAAAACCCAAATTGGTTACAAAATGTGCCTTTAGTTTCCGACCTCATCACTTGCGAAGAACGCTACCGAACAGCTATCGAATATTACCTCAATCCCTACATGGATTATTACGTAGTCCAGACCGAAGCCGAAGCACAAGCGGCAATTTCACTTTTGGAACAAAACAAAAAAGGAAAAGCTAACTTCTTCATTATGAATGAATTACACGATTTTTCTTTCAATAAATCTAAATCAATAAATCAAGCCATTTCGGCGCTTGACCTGATAGAAGTAGAACCTGCTTACAGAAAATTAGCCGAATATCTTTTGGGCGAAGTGTATTTGGTGAATAATTTTTTTGAATTTTGACTAAGATAATGAAAGGTAAATTTGTATCTTTGTAAGAAAAAAAGCACGAATTTTATGGGCAAAATAAATCCTAAAATAGATTTAGTTTTCAAAAAACTTTTTGGTTCGGAAGAAAACAAAGACATTCTTTTGTCTTTGATCAATGCCATTCTGCCTGTCCATCAACAAATTGCCAAAATAGCCCTCAAAAACCCCTACAATGTTTCGGATTATGCCGAAGGCAAACTTTCTATTTTGGATATAAAAGCCGAAGACGAGAGAGGCGTGCTGTACGATATCGAGATGCAAATCAAAGGAACTAATTTTTATGGCAAACGAACCTTATATTATTGGGCAAAAATGTTTGGTTCGCAATTAGATTACATCAACGACATGACGACTGCAAGCGAACAAATCACTGAATTGGAAAGGCTGGCAGAATTGGAAAGGCAAGGCAAATTGGGCTATTCGGGCTTAAAAAAGTGTATCGTCATCAGTCTTATCGATTTTATACTAAAAACCCTCATGAAATCAACTTCAGTCGGACGTAGTCCGACCTTGAAAAGGTTGCGAAATTTCAAGGTCGGACTACGTCCGACTGAAGTTTTTTTTGCAGAATGTGTAATTTGTAACAGTTTTCAGTATAACTATTTTAAAGATGCCGAATATAAGCGTTATTTTTGCCTAAAAGATGCCCAAACTAACGAAACCCATAAAGATTTGGATTATTTGGACTTGTATTTTATCGAACTCAAAAAAGTGAAAGGCAAATTGGAAAGCGCCAAAACGACTCTGGAACGGTGGATTACTTTCCTAAATAATGCTCCCCAATATACCAATGACAATTTGCCGAAAGAATTGGCCGAAATACAAGAAATTCGCCAAGCAAGCCTAAAATTGGATATTATGTACCTTGACAGAAATGAAAAACAGTATTACGAGTCCCAGCAAAAATTTTTGCGTGATGCCGAAGAAATATTGCGCGAGGGTATTGAAAAAGGAATTAAAAAAGGCTTGGAAGAAGCAGTCGAAAAAGCCGTAGGCGAAGCAGTCGAAAAAACAGAACTCAATCGTAAGATCGAAATTGCTAAAAATCTATTCCAAACCTCACTGCCCAACGAGGAAATAGCAAAACACACAGGTCTAAATATCGAACAGGTAGAAATACTGCGCAAGGAAATAAATCTATGATTCCCATTAATCGAACCCTACTTTTTTCGTGCCTTTTTGCTTTGTTTTTTTGTCAAAAAGAAAATAAAAACAAGGACTTATCAAATTCGGAAATTTGGATTTCGGAAGCGCCTGCCGCCGATCTACCTTGCCAAATTACTGAAAATCAGGCTATTATACCCAACGGACGTTTGCTCACGCCCTACGGAAAAATGCTGACCTTAGCTCCCCACCCTTTCGGGCTGGCGATCAGCCCTGACGGAAAAACTGCCGTTACTGCCAATTCAGGCGTGCGTCCTTTTTCGGTTTCGATCATCACAGGTTTCGATACTGAAAACCCAAAAATTCGCCAAATTCCTGAAGGGTATTTGACCGACAAAGAGATTTTGGGAGCCGTTTATATGGGCCTAGCGATTGCCCCAAACAACCAAGATTTATACATTGCTGGAGGAAAAGAAAGCAAAGTTTTTTGTATGAAACTCACTGAAAATAAGCCCTTTGCAGAAATAAATTTGAATATTTTTGGTACAAAAAAATACGACAATAGTTATGCAGGCGACTTGGTTTTGAGCAAAGATGGACTTTATTTATTCGTTTTGGATCAACTGAATTTTCGGGTTGTGGTGATCGAAACTGCCACTCGCAAATTCATTTCAGAATACCCAACAGGTTATTATCCTTTCGGTTTGGCGCTTTCGCCTGAGGGCAAAAACCTTTATGTAGCGAATGTGGGAATGTTCGAATACAAGGTTTTTGATGCCTATTACCCAAGAGATTCCACACACCAAAAAACCAATTTTCCGCCCTTTGCCTACCTTTCCGAAGAAGCCGAAGAAGGGACAACGCTTTATGATTCGATCAAAGTGCCACCTGTAGGCAAAGCCGACTCGCCCGAAGCGGTTTCAGTTTGGAAAATCAATATTGAAAAAGTACAAAATGGAAAAATTATCGCAAAAATAAAAACGGGCATAAGAATAGGCGAAAAACTTGATGAAGAAAATCCTGTTTTGGGAGGCGCAAGCCCCAACTCAATAGCCGCAACCGACAAATATATTTTCGTAAGCAATGGTTCGAACGATTGCGTTTCGGTGATCGATTCGAAGTCTAATAAACTGATTAGCAATATTTTCCTGCAACCCGATAAACGTTTGGGAAATTTGAGAGGGCTGATTCCCTACGGTTTGGCGCTTTCGCCTGATCAAAAAAGGCTGTTCGTTGCCGAAGCGGGGATTAATGCTTTAGCGGTTATAGATACCGAAAAATTGGAAGTTTTGGGACATATCCCTACAGCATGGTTTCCTGCTAAAGTACAAATTTCGCCCAATGGAAAACACATTTTGGTTACAAACGCTAAAGGCATGGGAAGCGGTGCAAACGGAGGAAAAAATTACCAAGCCCCGCCTGAGGGTTCGTATATTGGCAATATTATGAAGGGTACGCTGTCCGTTATGCCCATGCCTTCAGACGGTTTATTACCAAAATTTACGGAAAAAGTAATACAAAATAATTTTTCTTTCAGGAAAATACATACAGATTCTTTAAAAAACAAAAAAAGAATTGTACCCGAAACCAACCTTGCCGATCCGAGCCTTACGCCCATCGAACACGTGGTTTTTATCATCAAAGAAAACCGCACGTATGATGAAGTTTTTGGACAAAAAACAAACGGACGTGGCGATAGCACTTTGGCGAGGTATGGTAAATCACAGAAAATCAGGAACTTACAGAATCGCATTATGGAAAACCTGACCGTAACGCCCAATCATCAGGCTTTAGCTCACAGGTTTGGGATTGCGGACAATTTTTTCAGCGATGCCGATGTTTCCTACGAAGGGCATCGCTGGCTCACAGGCACATATCCGAATGAGTGGCTCGAAACCAATATTCCTGCAAGTTATGGCGGAGGGCGGACTTTTGAGGCGAAAAGCAAGGCAAGAGGCATGGCGGGAATCGGTTTGGGTTTGGTTACAACGCCCGAAGAGTTGAACGAGGCGGGATCGATTTGGGATCATCTGGAACGCAATAAAATACCATTTTATAATTTTGGTATGGGCTTGCGGCTTACGCCTGTCGAAGTCAAAAAAGCCTTTCCAAGTTCTTATATCGTCTATTCGATCAATGGTCCTGTTTCGAAAGCCCTGTTTGATAATTCGTCCAAACGATTCCCAACTTATAATAATTACATTCCCGATCAGTTTCGGGCAAAGGTTTTTATGGAAGAATTTTCGGAAAAATGGCTTTCGGGCAAAGAAAAAATGCCCAAATTTTTGACTTTGCATTTGCCAAATGACCACATCGATGCGCCACGCCCCGAAGACGGCTATCCGTATTCGGAAAGTTATATGGCAGACAACGATTTGGCTTTGGGGCGTGTGGTCGATTTTTTGAGCAAAACTCTGTATTGGAAAAAAATGGCAATTTTTGTTTTGGAAGATGACGCACAAGGCGGCAGGGATCACGTAGATGCCCACCGTAGCCTGCTGATGGTGATTTCGCCTTACGCCAAGCGTGATTTTGTTGCCAAAAAACATTACAGTTTTGGAAGCGTGATCAAAACTTTTTGGCATTTGCTACAAGTTCCTTACCTGAACCAATACGATTTTGGGGCTACTGATCTGGCAGAAT
>JAAFHK010000303.1 GCA_013297565.1 Cytophagales bacterium | reverse complement strand
TATCGATTCAATCGGAGGAGTTTCCCTGAAAGTATGTTTGAGAAACTGATTTTGAGAATGCTCAATCATAAACCATTGATTTACAAAGAGTTAGTTGGATATGTTCCCTAAACGGTAATACCTAAAAACTAAATACCATTTGCAATAATTCTTCTATTTGTTGGCGGCTTACTGCGGGATAGTCTTCCAAATACGTTTCCATACTTTCGCCTGTGCTGAGGTAATCGAAAAAAGACTTGATCGGCACACGAGTACCCGTAAAAACAGGTGCGCCACTTTGAATTTCGGGGTCTATGGTAATAATGGAATTTTGCATAAGGAAAAGATAAGAAAAAAATGCAAAAAAAAGCCCAGAAATGAATTTTTGGGCTTTTTTAAAAATATACACCTCCATTAACGCCTTTTCTAAGGCTTTGATTTTGGCTTCGGCTTGTTTTTGTGCGTTTTTTTACGAAAACAAAAAATCATTCCAATTCGCAAAAAGAATGGGGACGGTGAGAGGGTAGAAAAATTTTATTTTTTTTTAATCCGAGTTCCATTACAACTCCTACACCCAACATAAGGACTACAAGTAGCCATATACTCTTCTCTGATAGGTTGGTTGTAATATACATTCTCACGTGATTGCTTTACTTGTCCAGCTCCGCCACAAACATCACACACTACTTTTCCTCTACCTTTGCAAGTCGGGCAAGGATCGTTATTAATAAAAATACCTATATGTTTTGTTCCGTTAGCTTCGGTAGTTGTTCCGAATTCTGGAAGGTAGTCATTGCTTTTCCATTTCCCTTCAAGTGTTCCTCCCTCACCCGAAGCAGTTCCTTGTCCATGGGCTTGTCCGCCTAACATATCACCTTGATAAGTAAAGGAAAGTACCTTGTTTTCATATACTTTTAATGTACCCTTCCCATGCACCAAACCATTTACACAATCTCCTGACCATTCAAACGACATTATTTTAGATTTTTCCGCAGGGCATAACCAACCACAACCATTTTGATTTTTGATTACTTTTGTTTTTTCCTTTTCTAACCCATCTGCCTCTGCTAACTCTTTCCCATCTTCCCAATAATAACTTACATATTTCTGCCCATTACCAGAATCAAAAACTCCCTTCCCATCAAATTTGTCTTCTTTCCAACTCCCTTGATATTCTGCGTTATTCTTCTTTACCCCCATTGTCCATAAAATAAGTTTTTGCCCATCTGACGCACCCGTGTACCATACACAATGTCCTTCTCCTTCACGTTTGCCTTTCACCATATAACCTGTGTATTCAGAAACTAATTTTCCTTTCTCAGATACTTTTCGCACTCCATAGCCTTCAGCCAAGCCATTTACGCAGTCCCCACTCCATGAAACAGAAGTAGAACCTTCCACTTCTACCCATACTTTGCAACCACTTAAAGTTTCTAATAAAGTGTACCCTTTTTTTTGGTTTTCTGAGAAAATAGGTTCGTCATCTTTCCACATACCCGTCCAAGTAGTTCCGTCTGCATATTTTACAGAACCCTGCCCATTTTTTTTTCCATTTTTCCAAGCCCCTTCATACCGAATTACGGTAAGTAGTCCGTTGGTAGTATTGTTTATTTTTCCCTCACTCTCATAAGTATATGTACCTATACCATCCATTGAACCATCTTTCCATGAACCCTGATAAGTAGTAATGGTTTTCTGATTTTTAGAATTGACCTCTTTTTTAATGTATGTGGCTATCCCTTCCCAACGACCATTTTTCCAATCACCTGTATAAACCATAGTAGTATCACCATATCTTAGTCTCGTTTCCTTGCCCTTTCCATGCTCTTTTCCTTCAAGCCATTCCCCCGTATAATAACCATTTAAGTGAGAGCCTGTATTATTACAGCAAAATGTATAATCCCAAAAAGTACCCTGCCCGTTAATACTCCCGTCTTTGAATTCGCCTTCATATATTTTTGTGCTTTTAGTAAATCTTTTCGTGTTTTCGTCATAAATAAACATGAGCAATGTCCCCTTACCATGATATTCTCCCTGTTTCCATTCTCCTGAATATTGATAGGGAAGCCTATCGGGGTAAAGAGGTGAATAATTATAGGTTTCTACACCTTTACCATGATGTTTCCCATTCAGCATAGTACCCTCATATTTGAACAGGATCCCTTTGTGTTTTTTAGCAGAAATGGTTTTGATACCTTGCCCTTCTGCAAAACCGTTATTACAATCACCCGACCAAGTCATTTTAAAATTTTTCTTCCAAAATTCTTCGTCATACTTAGTCATTTCACCTATTTGACAATTTTTTTTTGCTTTAATAAATATCCATTTAGAATTTTGTGCCAATGCTCCTACTCCGAAGAACATCAAAGCCATAAAGAACAAAATATTTTTCATAAAAAATTAGGTTTTTGTTTGTGAATTGCCAAAAAAACGAACTATTTTTGAACACTGCAAACCAAAAAATTGAAATTTTTAAACCAAAATTTGACTGAAAAATGAAAATAGGAAATCGTTTATTGACTGAACGTCAAGATCGCAAAATAAATCAAACGGAAATGGCGGAATTATTAGGACTTAGCCCATCTTCTTATTCAAGAATAGAGAGAAATGAAGGTTCAGTAGATTTAGAACAAATTATTGATTTCTCTCAAAAATTGAATATTCCTATCCAAGATTTTTTACCCGACACAATCAGTATCAACACAAGACAAGATCAAAATGGACAAATTGGCTTAGTCATGGGTAGCATTTATAATTACTACAATTATTCAGACAAAGAAATAGCGCAAGTTTTAACCCTCCTCGCCCAAGAAAACACCTTTCTGAAAGAAAAAAACAGCCTTTTGGAAAAACGCATTGCGGATTTGGAACGCTTGCTCGAACATAGTCAAACCTCACACAAAGCATGACCGAAATAGAAAAGGGCTTAAAAGCATTATTTCAATCGCTTGAAAATCAGGAAGATAGACTAAATGCTATGTACCGAGAAGATTTGGGCGAAATCGCTTTTTTGTACGGAAAAACAGGTGATCCTGAAAAGAATTTTAAAGGTGGTTTTGGGTTGGCTCATATTTTAGCCAAACGGAATTGGGAAGGCGAAAATATAGAGGCATTGAAGGGACAAAAAGGAATAGAAGTGTTGCAGAAAATGGTCGAAGTATTGGCAAAAGGTGAAATTTCAAAAACAATTCCTGCTAAAAAAACAGTGCATATTAGTTTGGAAGAATACGAAGCGGTTATTTCGCAAGAATATAATCAGGAATTGTTAAATTGGCTACTCACCGCCTACAAAAAATTGTAAAAAAAATGCTTTTTCGATGTACTTGCAGAGTTTCGTCCAACTACAAGCCTACGCACTGAAAGCCTACGTTTAGTCGTCAATCAATGGGTGCGAAAAGCATTTTGAGCAAAATTATGTAATTTTTTGTGCAATTCCAATTTCTGAAAAAAGAAATTACAAACCCTGTATAAACGCAAATAGCCGCCCTTACGAACAGCTATTTACGAAAAAGCAACGTGCCAAAGATGCCCAAAAGCCCCTACGCACCCCACGTCCGTAACGTTTTGCCTTGCACCAAAGTAGGGAAAAATTGATAAGAAACAATACTTTCCCCCTAAAAAATCTATACCTCCATTAACGCCTTTTCTAAAGCTTTGATTTTGGCTTCGGCATCGGCTTGTTTTCGTGCGTTCCGCCTCGAAACTTCGGCTTTGGCGTTTTGCACAAATTTCTCGTTTTGCCATTTTTTCAGAACCGAAAACCTAAAGGGAATCGTAGCGTTATTGAAGGGAAAAAACTAATGTATGAAAAAGAAAGTCGGGGAAATTGATGTAAAAACCGCTACAGAACTCAAACGCCAAGCGGGGGATATTGTATTGGAACAGGGCGATCAAAATTTTGGGCAAATCCATATCGAGTTGCGTCATGGGGATCAAATCCGCCAAGCAGGGTATGAAAATGTGGAAACGTTTGTAGAAAAAGTAGCCCAAGACTACGAACAAATCCGAAAAGGACGACAACCTACTTTGATTTTAGCTTGTGAAACTGAAAACGAAGCCACTCACGAGGCAATTTTTGTGAAACTTACTCAAGATGATGAGTATTCAGTACAAACAGGGGGAATTTTCAGGAAAGATTACATAGAACATGAAAAAAGAAAATTGCTGTGGGAAAGATCGAACCCTTCCGACAAGCCCTGAACCTTGTTAGCCTTTGATGCGTAGTTTGCGTTTTAGATCAGGACAAACCTCAGAACGATAGCTAACAGCAATTTTCTATAACAAATATACGCTTTTTTTACGAAAAAGATACTTTTTCCCCTTTAAAAAAATCTACACCTCCATCAACGCCTTTTCTAAGGCTTTGATTTTGGCTTCGGCATCGGCTTGTTTTTGTGCGTTTTTTTGAGAAAAAATAGAAAAGAACATTGATACTTACTAAAAACAAGTGGGGGAACTTACTTCTTTACCTTCAAAATCGGTAGTCCAAAAGCATACGTTTCTCAAAGTATAATCAGTAAATTCCAACCTATACTTTCGTTTTACAACATCACCTGCGAAGTTAATGTATTGAAAATGACCATGAAAATAATAATAGCCATTTTGGTGATAAGAATTTTCTATTTCTATATTTCCCAAATATCGAAAAATTTTACTATTTTCAAATCTTTCGTCAATAAAATTATTATAGTTGTTTTTTTTACCTATTTGGCAATTTTCAACTCGAATATTATTGCCCCACTTACCTGAACACTCCCCTTTAATAAAAACAATTTGCCCACGTTGCAGTTTATAAATTTCACTTGTACTCTTGAACCAACAATCCAAATTCACATTCCCTACCCCCTCTAAATAAACAGAGTGATTAGCCATACCTTTTTCCACCCCCAAAACTTTGCCTTTAATCACAATGGTTCTGTTTTTATAAAAATTATCATAAGTAAATTCATTGGCTTGGTAGAGATAAGATACAGCTGTAGCATTCGCCCCTTCCAATAAATAAGTTTTAAGTTGAGCCAAATTATTGTTTATTCTATCTCTTTCTTCTTTTTGAGCCAAATCCTTTTTAGCTTGTAATAGACTTGTTTTGAATTTTTTGCCAAAAGATTTATCTGAATAAGTATCCGATAAAGGTTCTAATATGCTAATTGCAGATGAATAATCCTCATTATTGGCATAACTCATAGCATTTTTATACTGTTGTTCAGCATAAGTACTGTCTATACTTAGTAATTTTAGTTTAGCCGTTTTACCTAAAATGCCGTTAGGATTTTGCTCGATCACTTCTTTTATTTTTTTGATCGAAAGCGGATATTGCTCATTATTGGCTAAATTAATGGCTTCTTGGTAGGCAAAAGCAACACTCGACTCCATATTGGTTTTAATGGAATCATGTACTTTATTGAGACTGTCTTTTTGACCTATTAATTGTTGCTCCAATTTTTTAGCCCTATCCA
>JAAFHK010000302.1 GCA_013297565.1 Cytophagales bacterium | reverse complement strand
CAAAATTTCCATTCCGAATTTGAGCATATTCAACGCTGTTTTGCTTGCTTCCTTCCAGCATAAAAATCCCGCCCCATTGAGCCAAAGCTGTTTTATAAATTCCGTCATTTCGAATCCCACGAATAATTACGGGTTTTTCAGGCGTGCCTTTGACCAGCAAAGTACCTTTGACAAAAATGGAGGATTCGAAACTGCAATAAATTTGCGTTCCCGCCTCGATAGTCAAGGTTTGCAAACTATCAACCAATAAATTTCCAAAAATTACGTAGGGCTTTAAGCCACTAAAAACCGTGTTTCGTCTTAAAACTTGCTTGTTCAAGAAATGAGCATCTTGTCCCCAACTAATCAATTTGACGTGCCGAGTTGGGTCATTATCCACCACGACCGAATCCCTGACAATGTATGGCAAATCTTTACTATTCGAATTGATTTTTGCCCGCACCAAAACCAATAGACTATCTTTTCCTAAAATCTTGATGTTTTCGGCTTTTGTAGTTTTTAAACCATTGATAGTGAGTTCATAAGCCGAATTTTGACCGCTTGCTAAGGCAACTTCCCGCAAAATAATAGCCTGTGGGTTTGGATTTCGAATGGTCAAACGCTTAGTAATTTGGGGAATAGCCGTAATGATCGTATCGAAAAGCACCGTATCGGTCGAGAACTCGATAGCTTTTTCGGGATTAGGTACTACGATTTCCTGCTGTAATTCGCAACGGCTTAAAAGCCCAAAAATCACTAAAATGCCCCAAACAAGAAGATTTTTTTTTGAAAGCATATTGTATTTATTTTGCTTGGTTATCTGAATTTAAGAAATTTTATACTCAATCAAATTAAGTATAGTAGAAAACTTAAATCAAAAACCTCAAAATTTTTAAAAACTTTGAGGTTTTTTTGAAAAAAACTATTCTTTTTTCGCTTCTTTTTTGGGTACTATCAAATCCCCATCTTTAAGCTTTTTCGAGATTTCCAAATAAGGACCACTGATCACTTGTGCGCCTTCTTTTACGCCTTCCAGAATCTCGATATTATCAAAATCACTAATGCCTGTTTTGACCGAAACCATTTTGGCTTTGCCATTCTCCTCCACAAAAAGCACCTCTTTAATGTCGTCTTTTTTCGCCACTTTTTTGCTGTCATCTCCTTGACTTTCAGGTTCTTTCTTGTCTTTTTCCTCCTCTTGCTTGTCGTTGCGGGTGGTTACAGCCGAAAGCGGAACACCTACGACTCCTGTTTTGCGTTCGGTAATAATTTCCACACTGGCGGTCATACCAGGACGAAAGGGTGAAGGCTCTCTGGGAGTGATCAAATGTTCGTAGGATTGGCGTAAAATGCGGATTTTCACCTCAAATTCGGTTACTACATCACTTCCTGCCATCGCACTTTTGGCACTGTTGGCAATATTGGTAACCAAACCTTTGAATTTTTGGGAATTATACGAATCGACCTCGACCATGGCGGTATCACCTACATTTACCCGAATAATATCGTTCTCATTCACATCAACCAAAACCTCCATATTGCTCAAATCGGCAATTCGCAACATTTCCGTACCTGCCATTTGTGCCGTTCCAACTACTCTTTCGCCCTTGCTCACTGCCAATTTGGATACAATTCCGTCCATTGGAGCAAAGACATCTGTTAGCGAAAGATTCGTATTTGCTTCTTTTAAGGAGGCTTCCGAACTCAAAACACCAAATCGCGCCGCCTCTATTCGTTGTTCGTCTGCCTTATAATTGGCTTCGGCAACGTCCATGTTGGTTTGGGCAGTTTCGAGTTCGGCAGTCGAAATCATTTTTTGATCAAAAAGTTTTTTACTGCGTTCGTAATCACGCTTGGATTGCAAATAGCGGGCTTTACTCTGCTCAAAACTTGCCTTAGCTTGCGAAAGATTGGCTTTTTGGGTGTTCATAGCCGCTGTACTTCTCTCCACTACGGATTGGTAATTATCGGGACGAATACGCAGAAGCAACTGCCCTTTTCTGACCGAATCGCCTTCTAAAATCAATAATTCCCTGATTTCACCAGGCACATCGGGCGAAACTTTGATCTCGATTTCGGGCTGTACCTTGCCCGAAGCACTTACTTTTTCGATAATATCTACCTTTTGAACCTTCGACAAAACGACTTCGGTAGGTTTTTTTGAACCGATCCAGCCCATGCCTTTAGCCACCAAAACGCCAACGATAACCAAACCCAAAACGCCAACAGAAATATAAATAAGCCTATTTGATTTTTTCTTTTTTGCCATGATGATAGATGTAAAAATTATTGTTAGGAAAAAATAATTGGAAAACACGCAAAAGTACAAAATAGAGAATAAATAAGCGAAATTATTTTGAAAGTTCGTATCTTTGTATAACCTCGAATTAACCCACGAAATCTATGCTTGGCAATTTGGACAATGAAGTGATTTTTAAAAAAGCCTTTACCAATAAAATCGTTTTCAAGGCATTCGTGCGGGATATTTTGGGAATCGAGGTGGAGGTTGATAAAATAGAAACCGAAAAAAAGTTTGATCCCAAAATCGGCTACGTGGATTTCGAATTAGATATTTTTGCTGAAAGCGTAGATAAAAGGGTTTGCATCGAAATCCAAAGAGTCGAATATGATCACCATTTTGACCGTTTTTTGCATTATTTTCTGATGTTAATTGCCGAGCAACAAAAGAACAGCAGGGAATATGGCATTGAAAGAATGGTGTATGTGATTGTAGTTTTGACAGCTCCCTATAAAATTAGTGAAAAAAATGGCAAACCTATTCTTGATGAGGTTTTGCTCTTGAAACTCAATCCCCAAACTTTGCAAGGAGAAATTAGGGAATTATACGGTCATCAATTCGTTTGTCTAAATCCAAATCACCCAAACGAAGAAACTCCAAAACCCATGAGGGACTGGTTAGATTTGATTTATCAATCCATTCACAGTCCCGAACGCCCTGTGCTAAATACTGAAAATGAGGGAATTAGGAAAGCTGTAGAATTGATAAGTTTTGAAAACCTCACGCCCGAAGAACGCACCCAAGCCAAAAATAAGGAAGCGGCGAGAATTGTTTTGGCAAAAACCGAAGAATACGCCAAACAGGAAAGAAGCATCGAAATTGCCCGAAATGCAATTTTGGAAGGTTTTGATAATCAAATGATTTCTAAACTTACAGGACTAAGTTTGGAAGAAATCGGAAAACTACGTGATGAGATCAAGGCGTAAAAATTTAAAAAAATGCCCATTCAAAGCCTTATTGGGTTTGTAGTTTTTCCAAACAATGTAATAATTTTTCAACTTGGTTTTTTCGATCAAAATGCTGAACGGCTACCTCATGGTTGTGTTTTGCCCATTCCTTTTTTGTATTTTCAGGCAAATTTTTCAATGCTAAAATATTGTCTATCAGGGTTTTATAGTCTTTAGGCTTTGCCCAAAATCCCAACTCATAGCTTTGCAAAAGTTCCTTACTTTCACCTTCGCCCAAGAGCAAAATGGGAAGCCCTGCCGAAACCGCCTCGTAGATTTTGGCGGGAACTGTGCCATATAAATAGGCTTTTTGGACGACCAAAGCGGCATCGAATTGGTGTAATAATTTGGGCATTTCGGCGGATTCGAGAGAAGCCTGCAAAAAAATACCTTTTTGTGGATTTTCGGCTAAATATTTCTCGATCAAGTTGCGTTCGTAGCCTTCGCCGTACAGATGTAATTCTGCTCCAATCTCCTGAAAATCAATATTTTGGCACAAATCCAAAACGCCTTGCGCCATGCCCAAAAGCCCCGCATAGACAATCCGCAAGGGTGCATTTTGATCAGAAAAATCCTGCTTTTTGGCTTCAAACTGGTTGGTATTTGTTCCTGTTCGGTAGAGTAAAGTTTGTTTTTGGGGGATTGTTTTTTGTACCCAATGTTGGATTTCGAGGGTTTGGCAAATAATAAAAACAGCTTTTTGGTAGATAGTTTTTTCTATTTTTTCTAAAAAAAGATAAATAAAATGCTGCTTAGAAAGCATACCCAAATCAGTGAGGACTTGAGGATAGAGATCAGAAAGATTCAGGACAAAGCGAGCATGGGAAAATTTGGCTAAAAAATAGCCTGAAATAGCCAAAAAAAAGGCGGAGATTGGACAATTAGGCAATGGGGTTTCTATTTGCGCAGAAAAAAAAGCGAAAAAAAAGTAAAAAAAGCAATACTTAAAAGATTAATAATCCGAAAAAACCACTTTGGGCTGTGCGAAGCAAAAACAGGATAACGCCTGACGGATACTCCCTCAAGGGTTTCATGCACAAAAAAGGGCTTTCTATAAGCCTCAAAAACCTTTCCTTTGGGGTAATTGGGCAAAACGGTAATAATTTCGATTTCGTGTCCTGCCGCTTGCAAGGCTTGCGCCATGTAAGCAATCCGCAAAGAACAAGCCCCGCTTTCGGGCGGAAAATTAGGACTTAAAATCGCTATTTTCATCTTGGCTTTGCCTCAAAACTGTATTTTTTCGGCATTTTCGGCTATTTGGTCGAGAACTTCCATGATACCCAGACCAATTTTGCTCATCTGTGCATTGCCTTCGACATTGGTAAGATTTTCGTTTTTAATATCCAAATCAATGTGTTTGTACTGATCGTTTAGGCTGGTAAGCTCGCTTTGGTACGAATAAATGAGGATTTGCACGCCTTCATATTCAGATTTGGCGGAGGCGATCAGCCCAAGAGCCGACTCGAGTCCCGAACGGACTTTGCCCTGTGCCAAAAGACGGCGAATTTGTTGCGATTGTTCTATAAAAGAGGACATAAGCGTAAAAGTATTGTTCTTAAAGCAAATTTAGTAAAAAAAATCTTTTGTTTATCAAGGAATTAAAGAAATAACATTTTTTCTGTAGATTTGGGAAAGGTAAAATGTCTGCTTGTTTGATCACTAATTATGAAACTATTATCAATTTTAGCCATTATTATGCCTTTTTCAGGCTTTTTATTTCTTTTAAGTCATTTTTTGTGGCATAAATTTCGGAAAACAAGTATTTTCCTGCTTTCCTGTTCTTTGTTTTTTGCTTTTTGGCAATTCAAACTTTTTTGGGACGATATAAAAGGAAACGAAGCAAAAAAACATTATGCAGAAGTTCAAGAACTGCTCGAAAAACCCTTGAATAATTATGAAAAAATGAATTTGGATTGGGAAAGAACGGTTATTTCGCTTTCACTTTTGGCAGAAGGGATTAAAAACTATCGGGGTGATCCGCAACTTCTCAAAAATATTATGCTTAGTTTGACTTCGCCTTATTTATGCCCTTTTGAAAACCTCGAATCCGCTACAGAATGGTCAAAATATCAACATCATCTTTACCTAAGTCATTTGAATTTGGTAATTATACTAAAAACCTTTTCAAATTACACTTTATTTTGTATTTTTGTAAAAAAAACTTATGATACGAATACACTTAACGGAGGCAGAAAAGGCAGAATTACAAGCCTTAAAAAAAGGGCATTCGAA
>JAAFHK010000301.1 GCA_013297565.1 Cytophagales bacterium | reverse complement strand
TGTTTGCTACCTTTATTTTTCCTTCAGGATCGAGGCTCGCCAAGCCCTCGCTGGCTTCGGCAAAAAGCCTTGTTTTTCCTGCCGCTTTTTGTTCGGTTTCCCAAACCTTGTGCTGAAAATCCGTAATATCCTCAAAATGAAGCACATAGCCTCTTATACTTTCTTCGTTTCGCTGGTCTATAAGACTTACGACCATCTCTCGCCATGAGCCTTTTCCTTTGTCCAAACACTTGATAAGCAAGGAGTTACTTTTTTCTTGCCAAAAATTTCGGGCTTTTTCTTTTTCGTCCTCATGCACCGCACTTGCCCAATCTACGCCCTCATAATTTTTACCCAAAAATTTCCTAAGTGCCTCATTACCAAATACATACTTGCCTTCGGTGTTCAATACGCCAACCGCTTCGGGAACGTGTCCAAACAAGAGTTCCAAACGTTTTTCTCTTAAAAAATCCGCTTTTTCCTTTTTCAAACGTTCCGTTATGTCGCTGATATTCAACAAGATAAAATTTTCCTGTGAGTTCCACACCACTTCGGTCATGCGCCACTCGCTGTTTTGGTGCAAAAAGCGAAAACCTTGCGTTTCGTTCTGATTAGGTTTGCTTACTAATTGGCTAAATGCCTGAAAAACCCTGTGTTCGTCTTCGGGGTGAACAAAGTCAAAAAAGTTTTTATTCCGCAAATCCTGCGTTTCATAACCGTAATCCTGCTCGAAAATCCCATTCGTAAATTCGATTTTGCCCTTTGGGTTCAGCACCGCCAAACCTTGTGTTTGGATCGCCAATATTTTCTGGTAATTCCTTTCCTGCCGAAAGGCTTTTTCGGTCAGGGCATCGAGTTCTTTCAAAGGAATCTGGGAAAGCCAAAAACCTTTAACTTGCTCATTTTCAATCACTAAGCTGTATTCGTGGCGGTAAAGTGTCGGCTTTCCTATTGGGCTTTCCAAAGTCAAACTCTCTACGAAGGCTTTTCCATTTCTTGCCAAATTTTCAAAAATAGTTTGTTTTTCGAGGTACGAAAAAGCAGGAAATAAATCTTGCAAACGCTTGGTCAAAATGCCTTTTTCGGATTGTAAAGGCAATGTTTTGGCAAAAATGGGATTGGTTTCGAGTGCTAAAGCCTGTTCCAAAAGGGCAATAGCTTCTTTCGGTTCGGTGGTTTTTGGGAAAGTAGCGGAAAGCTCGAAACGGCAGAAACCTATTTCGTTTTGTCTTACAAATTCTTGGTATAATTTTATTATTTTCATTTGTGCTTCGCCCCTTTTTTCGGCTTGGAGGTTCGCCAAATACAAAGCATAGAGGTCGGCATATTTGCCTAAAAAATAACTTTCTTCCTGATTAAGAACCTGATTTTCAGGATATTCGGCTATTAAAAATTTGATTTTTCCTTTCTCAGTCCCTGTGCTTTTTAGCCAAACATGGCTTTTCATTTTTTCCTTAAAAACCACTTGCAAAGTCGTTTTTAGGGTTTGCCCCAGCGCTTGTTCTTGTTTAGAATCATATTGGAAAAATACATTTTCCTCATGTTTTTCTTTAAAAATTTTTTTTTGTAAATTGTCATAACACTTTTCCAAACGCAGTTTTTGCGCAGTCAAATCGTATTCCCAAAAACCAATTTTTTGAAACGATAAAAGTTCGGCACTTTTTGTCAAAAGATGATCCTCCCAAAGGCTTATTTGCGGCGTATCAAGGGGTTTTTCGGTGAGCAAAGAACCCAAAAACTGCAAAGATTTGGACAAATATTGAATACGCTGTTTCGCATTTTGGATCGTGAGTTTGGCTTCGCTAATGGTTCTTTCCTCGTACCAAAAACCAATAACTAATTGATTATCAAGTACAAAACGAAATTCGGCTTGGGCAAAATGTTCTTTCGAACGGCTAAATTCCTGTCCGAAAACAAGCGGACAAGGCGCAGGCATGGCGGAAAGCAAATTTTGGAAAAAATCCATTTTTTGCAAGTCTGTTTTTTGCCTAAAAACCTCGTTTTGAAACTCCCATTTTCCCTGTAGTTTTGGCGTTTGTGTGGGCTGAAGCGGCGTTTCGAAAAGGAAAAAACCTTGTGCTTCCCTGTTTTGCAAAACCGTCCCAATGAGTATCTGTTTTTCGAAACGCAAAAAATGGGTTTGCTTTTGGGATTCGGAACGTTGGGAAACCCAATGCTTTATTTTTTGGCTAAAATCCTGTAAATCAGGATTTTGTGAAACAATATTTTGATCTATTAATAAGTTTTTTTCGGAACTTGCCAAACCAACAAGATTTTGCTGAAAGTCGATTTTTGAGAGCAAATGTTGTTTCGTATTTTCGTATTCGGCACTCAAACGGTCTTTTTCTTGCCCCAAATTTTCGTTTTTTTCCTCATGCTCCTGAATTTTTTTGACCAAAAAAGGAATAGGTTTTAGCCCAATCACGACCACAAAAATGAGGCAAAGAAGGATTAAAAAAAATTGGATAAATATCGATTCGGTTGGGTATAAAATCAACAAAATCAGGCAAATAGAAAGTGAAAGGATAGGAAAAATAAATTCAATTTGCCGAAAAAAAGAATAGGAAAATCGGGACATAGTTTTGATATTTTTAGGTCGTCTGTGAGGACACAAACAACGGCGTTTTGTTTATGTGCCACACGCTAAAGCGTATGTTATAGCAAAAGTACAAAAAGACTACCAAAAAAACAGAAAAATGTTAAAAAAGTCGTTTTTTCAATTTTATTGGCTGCGTTTATTTTGTCTTTATATACTCAATCAAAATTGCTTTTGTACGGCGAACATTCTTGTTCGCCACAGAAACGAACAAGAACTTCGTTTTTACGTGAAAAGCATTTTTTATTGAGTATATTTGCCTTTAAACTCAAGCTAAATGGCTAATCCGAACGGTAAAAAAGGCTCGCAAAAGCACCAAGACGTGCAAGATGCGGAATTTGTAAAAACTCAAGCAGAGTATAATAATTCTACTGATATAAAAGTGCAAAAAGAAATCCCTATTTCTACGCCTAATGGTAAAAAAACAAGCCGAGTGGCTGATATAGCGGCTTTTAGCAAGGAAAAACCTTTGGAGTTTTTTACGGTTATTCAGGTGGGTAAAGTAGGTACAGATGGCAAACCTGTAAAAAGGGAACAAGAAGCCATCGAGGATATCGAAGCGCACACCAATGTAAAAGTCAAATTTGTAAATTATGAAGACTATGAAATCGATACAAATGAGTAGGCAAGTCAATCTTTATTTGACTCAAGATGATATTGAAAAAATACAAAAGTATTTAAGGGATCGAAATTTTATTTTTCTTGGAGATGAAATTTTGGAAGTCCCTAAACCTATTTATGCTAATTACCTGTTCCAATATCCACAAATGGCTGATTATGTTTGCTTTTCTAACGTTGAATTGGATTATCGTCAATTCTTTTTGAAAGGAATGCTTAAATTTCGGATTCGAGGTATGAGTGCTGAATTGATAGATTTTAGTTTTTTGGGTGAAAAAGAGGGCATTTATCGGGTTCGGTTTTATTACTGTCCGTATTATTTCGAAAATCACGAAAAAAAATTCAAAAATCCCGAATTTGGGCTTCATGTGGAGCGCTTTTTTCGCTGGTTGCGGCGTACTTTTGTGCGCGTGCCTAATATGCCGACTTTTTACCAAAACCCCAATTTTCCTGTAAAAGAGGCGTTTTAAGGAATTTTTGATCTTGAATTTTTAATTTTCGATGAACACCCAAATTGCCTCTAAATTGCAAATAAATGGCTAATCCGAACGGTAAAAAAGGCTCGCAAAAGCACCAAGACGTGCAAGATGCGGAACTCAAAAAAGCACAGGAAGAATTTGAAAATCAAGATGTTGAAGTCAAAAAAGAGGCTACCGTTTTGACTCCCAAAGGTAAAAAGCAAACCCGCATAGCTGATGTAGCGGCTTACAGCTGGTCGGACGATTACCACATGACTTATCATAAAATTGTTCAAGTTGGCAAAACCGACAAAGACGGCAAGCCCGTTAAACGGGAACAGGAAGCTATCGAGGATATCGAGGCGCACACAGGTTTAAAAGTTAAATTTGTAAATTATGAAGACTATGAAATTGATGCAAATGAGTAGGCAAGTCAATCTTTATTTGAGGCAAGACGATATTGAAAAAATACAAAAATATTTAAGTGATAGAAATTTTGTATTTATCAAAGACGAGGCTTTATTAGAACCCAAAACGGTTTATACTGATTCCTTTTTCGAGGCTTTTGGGCGGAGTCGTTATATTGTTTTTCCTGAAAATTACCTTACTTTTCGTTCGTGGGAACAGAATGGCGTGTTAAATTTTCGTTTGCAAGAAGTCGATTCTACAGTTTTAGAACTTAATTTTTTCGGGGAAAAAGAGGGAATTTATCGGGTTCGGTTTTATTACTGTCCGTATTATTTCGAAAATCACGAAAAGAAATTCAAAAACCCCGATTTTGGGCTTCATGTGGAGCGCTTTTTTCGCTGGTTGCGGCGTACTTTTGTGCGTGTGCCTAATATGCCGACTTTTTACCAAAACCCCAATTTTCCTGTAAAAGAGGCGTTTTAAGGAATTTTTGATTTTGAATTTTAATTTTCGCTGAACACCCAAATTGCCTTTAAATTGCAAATAAATGGCTAATCCGAACGGTAAAAAGGGCTCGCAAAAGCACCAAGACGTGCAAAAAGCGGAATATGACAAAACTACGTCAGAATATGATGGTCAGCCTAATGTAAAAGTCGAAATGGAAGTATCTATCTCGACACCCAATGGGAAAAAACAGAGTCGTGTGGCTGATGTAGCGGCTTTTAGCAAACAAAAACCATTAGCGTTTTTTAAAATTATTCAAGTGGGTAAAACTGACAAAGACGGGAAACCTGTTAAGAGGGAACAGGAAGCTATCGAGGATATCGAGGCGCATTTTGATGTCCATGTAAATTTTGTAGATTACAATAATTATCCTTTAAACGAAGATGGGAAAGCAAATTAATTTATATCTTAGTCAAGCTGATCTTGAAAAAGTACAAAAATATCTGCTAAGTCGTAGGTTTATTTTGTTTGCTGATAAAATATTGGCAAATCCTATGCTTGTTATGGCGCATACTCTGATTACTAATAACACCGAATGGGCAAGATTTGTAGCATTTGAGGATACACAGTTTGATTATCTTACTTTCAAGAAAGAAGGCAAAACGCAATATCGCCCTACGGATAGAAAAGCAGAAACAATGACTTTTAGCTATTATGATTGTAGAGAAAATATTTATCGGGTTCGGTTTTATTACTGTCCGTATTATTTCGAAAATCACGAAAAGAAATTCAAAAACCCCGATTTTGGGCTTCATGTGGAGCGCTTTTTTCGCTGGTTGCGGCGTACTTTTGTGCGCGTGCCTAATATGCCGACTTTTTACCAAAACCCTGATTTTCCTGTAAAAGAGGCGTTTTAAGGAATTTTTGATTTTGAATTTTAATTTTCGCTGAACACCCAAA
>JAAFHK010000300.1 GCA_013297565.1 Cytophagales bacterium | reverse complement strand
GCAAAAATAGACAAGGTAGGGACGCAAGAAAGCAAAATTTCGTTTGACGGTTTTACGGCTGACGAAAACGAGCAGTACCGCGCCAAAATCATGTTTATCCCCGTTATCCCCGTCAAATTTTTCATCGATGGTGATTCGGCGGGCGTAGAGGCAATTATGGAAGCCTACCCCCGTTACAAGGAAGCCCGAATGAAAGATCACAGTTCGGAACTGATGATCCAAATCGTAAAAGATCAATCGGAAGCCGAATACCGAGTATTGGCAATTAAAGGCGAAGGTTCGAAAAAAGATCGATACATTATTACCAAATTGGGTGATGATCGCCCGATGGTCAAATCCCGACAAGGTTTCGGCGAGGCAACTGCCAACGAAATGTTCGGGGATTTGAGTGTGGTCGCCAACTGGGTGCGCCGCAAGGAAATTAAAAATCCTGATACCCAATTTGCGGATAACTCGGTGGAAATCAAGGTAATAGCGTGTGATGAAAATTGGAAAGAAACGGGAGAAATTACGCACAAACCTGTAACCCGCCTCGAATACAAAAACGGCAAAGCGCCTTTGGCAAGGATTAAAATAAAAAATAATACCAATAAAGTATTATTCTGTTCGCTGTTGTTTTTTGATGTACGATTTGGGATCGACAATTCGGCGATCCAAATGATTAAATTACCCGCCAATAGCGAAGAACCTTTTCCTGCCTACAACGGCGATGTGCAAGAATTTGGCTTGGAAGATGCCTTTTTCAATAACGGGATTTTCGAGAAACTCGAAACCTACAAAGTGATCTATAGTACAGTCGAATTTTCTACGAATGACTATAACCAAACACCTTTGGAACTGCCTGAAGACCCGACTCAAGAACTCTCAAGCCGTCCCGCCCCCGCCCCACGCCCCGATCAGGTCGATTGGTCGACTGCGGAACTCAATATCCTGACTTCCCGTCCGCCCGAAGTCAAAAAAGTTACCCCAAATACGTCTTTGTACGGCGGAAAAATTACAGAAGACGGTGGTTTGAAAGCCAATATGAGCATGAAAACCGAAGTACAAGCGGCTTTGGACAAAGGAAAGGCTTTGATGCCATCGGCTTTGCAAGGAAAAGGCATGAGTGCCGTAACTTTTGCACAAGGATCGGCTAATTCGGAAGGTTTAAGTGTCTTGGAATTTGACGGTGGCGGATCGGATATGAAATTGAATAAACCCATGAAAATCGAGATCGATGCCGAAACGAATGCTGATGATGCCATTATTTCGATAGGCATTGATGATGATGGAATATGTTTTCCGCTTGGCGTAGCGACACGCGGAGCTGATGGAAAATCTACGGTTTCCGTAGGGGATTTGTTGAAAGCTGACGAACAAGGCACGCGCAGTTTGGGCGGAGCCATGAAAGTCATGATGCAAAAACTAAGTTCGGAAGCTATGGGCAATCATTTTGATGCGTACCCGATTCTGGCGGTTTGTGATGTAAGCAAAGACGGACAAGAACTCAAAATGCGCGGCAAAAACCAAACGCAGTGCATGGAAGAAGTCAAAAAAGAAGTTGCCAAAGCCAAAAAGGTAATTATGTTTGTGCATGGCATTATTGGCGACAACAACGATGCCCCCAAATCGGTTGAGTTGGGCAAATACAACGACAACGGCACGATGCGAAGCATTCGGGAACTCTATGATGTGGTGTTGGCTTTTGACTACGAAAGTTTAAATACCGAAATCGAGATCAATGCCGAAAAAATGAAAGAACGCCTTTTGGAAGCAGGTTTTAGCAAAGATGACGGCAAAACCTTACATATTGTTGCCCACTCGATGGGAGGTTTGGTTTCACGCCATTTTATCGAAAACTTAGCAGGCGATGATTTGGTAGATCACTTGATCATGCTCGGCACGCCAAACGGCGGTTCGCCTTGGGCAAAAATCAAGGATATGGTCGTTACTTTCCTGACCATTATTTTGAGTAAAGTAAGTTTGGCGGCTTGGGCGGTTGCCCCGCTGACCTACATGATCAAACGCGGTTTGGGCGACGAAATAAAAGCCTTGAAACAGATGAACCCGAACCACCCGTTTTATCAAGTCCTGAACCGCACCGATGCCAAACCCAAAATTCCTTACACGATTATTGCGGGCAATACCGAATCGATCCGCACAGACGAAGTAGCCAAAGCGAAAATGCAGAAGATCATCGAAAAGGTAGCCGATGCCAAAGATTCGGTTTTGAACGGCATGATTTTCGGATCGCCAAATGACGTAGCAGTAAGCCTCGCAGCCATCAAAATCGAGAATATTTGGAAAGAACGCGGACAAGAGGTGCATATCGAGGAAGTTCCTTGCGACCACATGAGCTATTTCAACGATCCCAACAGCCTTGCGGTTTTGGCAAGATTGATTTACGAAAGGGTGAATAAAGCCTAAGTTAGCAAACGAAAAACAGCCATTTTTTTAAAAAATGGCTGTTTTTTTATTTTATTTCAAGGTGTTTTTAAGATGACCGACTATAAAATTATAGATTTCGTCCAAATTTTCAATTACATAATGGTTTTTACATTTTCGGAAAATATTGCCTTTCAAAAAAGCAAACTGCCAATAATCTCCGTTCGAAACAATACCCCAAATTTCTAAATTAGGTTTTTGATTGAGTTGTTGTATAGCATACATTTCGGCACTTAAGGCTTATTTCTTGGTGCAAAGTCAAAGGGGCAGGGTACTGTAAGGGAAATTCGCAAATCTGTTCTTGGTACAATAAATTGTATTTTTTGATAATCTCTGCCAAATTGCTAAAAGAAGTGAATGCCATATTTTTATTTTTTTAGATAACAAATCTATAAAAAAGGAATGTTTTTTTACAAAGAATTTCAAATCAAATCGTTTTTTCTACATTTTTTTTTACCTTTACCTCTCGAAAATCAGGTAAATTGGAAAAACTTAAAAATCTTGGAAAATGTTTAAACCCAATTCTTTTTCCAAACGTCATGTTTCAATATGGTTCCATCTCAACAATTTTAATTTTCTACCATGAAATTCAAAAATCATTTTTATTCCTTGATGTTATTGCTTCTTGTTTTTGGTTTGATGGCTTGTGGTGGCGGCGGCAGCGAAGCACCAAAAACTGATGAGCAAAAGTTGGTTCGTACTTGGAAAGTTAGCAGTGCCAAGATGATTGCAGGCGGCACAACTACTGACGTTAAAGCACAGTTTGCCAATTTTACCATTACTTTTACGGCAAGTGCTGACGGAAAAGGTAGTACCTATACTGTAGTTTCGGGTACTGCTCCCTCGAAACCGTCCGCAGGCACAAATGGTACTTGGACTTTGCTTAATCCTACGACCATTACTCTCGACAGAGGTTCGGCTAACGAACGTACCATTATTTTCAAAAGTACAATTACGGAAACAAAAATCACCATCAGCTGGCAAGCACCGCGTAGCGAGGACAAAACACAACCTACGTACGAAATTGAGCTAATTCCTGCTTAAAAAACTTGCTTATTCTGGAGTTCAAACAAAATTTAAGAAATTCCATTTCCCTCCGAAATGGAATTTCTATCTCGAATTGGCTCAATATGTGCAGACAAAGCCTTTAAAAACCTTAGATTAGATACCTACGAAATGAAGGAAATTAACCTGAATTATTATACCATTAGCGACTACGCCCAGCGATTTGCTCGCTTGTTTTGTGATCCTTTTTATCAAAAACACCCTGCCATCAAAGGTGAACAGATACTTAGCCTTTGTCCTGAACCCCAGATCAATTTATTGGTGGTAAAGAATATTTTTATTAAATGGAAAGAAGAAATTGAGAGTAGCAAAAGCCCTTTGTTTGACTATGAAAATCCTGAAGTGCAAAAAGCTCATCAAAACTTGATGAATACGCTTTCGCGCAACATTCGCATCGAGCGCAAACTCTTCGAACCTTTGCTCATGGAAGCCGTAGAGGAAACCTTACTTTGGATTTTATCCCCTTTTGACTATTTCAAAAAACTGTCTAATAATGCTACCAATATCGACATTGAGGAGCAGATTGGGTCTATAGCCAAATATATTCGGATCAGAAAACCTTTTTTTGAGAAAATAGTCCATACTTTTCGAAATGAAGGCACGAAAAAAGTCAATTCCTTCGAACTCTTGGCGGCTGTGCGCTTGGCTTGGGAAAAAGAACCCGGTCAAAATACAGAACTACTTTTGGCTACACTTTTCAAAATACAGCCTGCCAATTTTCAGGATTTCTTCTTGGTCGAAGCCCCTGCTTTTGCCGAAAAAGGAGAAAATACGAATTTTTTTGACATGGCAGAGAATGTTTTTGATCAGGAAATTGGAGGAGGTTCTTTCGAAACAGCCAACGATCAGAATAATACACAAAAAAGTAGCGCAGAAACAAATAACTCCGAAGAACCCTCTTTTAGTGAAAGCGGCGCAGGTTTCAAACCCTTTCGCCTTTCCTACGAACAAGAAGAAGAACAGCCAAGTGTCCGATCACGCATTGCTTTGGAGCAAAAATTTCGCTTTATCAACGAACTTTTCGAAGGAAACAGCCAAGCCTTCGAGGAAGCCCTCGATGTGATCGAGAAATGTACGGATTATCACAAGGCTATCATGCTGATCAAGGAAAAATATTTCCGCCGCTATTCGTGGGATTTGGAACGGAACGAAGTGAAGGAATTTTACGAAATTATAAGTAGTCGGTTTTTGAATTAAAATAAAAAAACACCATTTTTAAGTAAAAATGGTGTTTTTTTTATTAGAGTTTATAATTTTTTTTGTAAAATCCTGAAAATCAATACATTGTCACACCCTAAAGGGTATGATACAGATTTATTCATAAACATTATTCTGTATCCTTAATTTGCAAAGCCGCTACAGCCCCCAAAAGCATCAAGACTCCTGCTACCACAAGGGCGAAAATAGGTTGTGAATTATATACGTATATCACCACTTTTCCTCCGATCAGTCCATTGATAATTTGGGGAACAACAATGAAAAAATTGAAAATTCCCATATAAATCCCCATTTTTCCACTCGGAATCGAATTGGCTAACATGGCGTAAGGCATTGCCAAAATGCTCGCCCAAGCCATGCCTACGCCCACCATGCTCAACATCAACCAAAGCGGATTGCTGATAAAATAAATACTGATTAGCCCCAAACCGCCCATTGCCAGCGAAATCGCATGAGTCATTTTTCGGCTTGTTTTTCGGGCAATAAAAGGCAAAAACATGGCATAAACGGCAGAAACCAAATTGTAAATCCCAAAAATAACCCCAACCCAATTTCCCGCTTCGTTAAAAGTTGCGGATTTGTTATCGTCTATTGCCAAACCATAGACATGAGTCGCAATCGCAGGCGTGCTATAAACCCACATCGAAAACAAGGCAAACCAAGACAGAAATTGCACCAAACCCAGTGCCTTCATTTTGGCGGGCATATTCAGGAAATCCGTAAAAATTTGTCCCAAACCATCTTTTTCCTGATTTTCTTCGT
>JAAFHK010000030.1 GCA_013297565.1 Cytophagales bacterium | reverse complement strand
TCTTATCATCAAAGCCGCTATCGAATCTCCTTTGCGTACTATCGTCTTGAACGCTGGCGGTGAAGGTGCGGTAATTGTTCAAAAAGTAAAAGAAGGGAAAGGTGATTTCGGTTATAATGCTCGCGAAGACCGTTTCGAGAACCTGATTTCTACGGGCGTAATTGACCCTACTAAAGTTACTCGTTTGGCTTTGGAAAATGCGGCATCTATTGCTTCTATGCTTTTGACAACGGACTGTGTAATTTCTGATATTCCTGAAGAAAGTTCAGCTCCTTCGATGTCGCGTGGCGGCATGGGTGGCATGGACGGCATGATGTAGTTCTGAAATCCAAATAGACAAAAACCCGCAATTTTTTAAAAATTGCGGGTTTTGTTTTTGATAGGGCAAGGTAATGTAATGAAAAAAAATTAGTATAGTTTTATTATTTTTGTCTAAATTTCTGAAAATCAACTTATTGTATTAATTTTTTTCTAAAAAATAACCTACACTAATTAAACGGAGGTACTTAAAATAGTAATTGCTAAGCCCTTTTCTGCTTTTTGTATGGTATCCGAGCAGAATTTTCTTAATAGGTCTTTTTTTCATATTTAGAAATAAAATAGAAATTGCTAACAGGCAATCAAGATTTCTTTTTTTCATAATTTTCTACCAAAAATTGTGTAAATTCACTTAAATTAAGCATTTTTTCATAATTTCTTCGAATTTTTTTTTCTTCATAGTTTAACCATCGAACCAAATTTCTAAAATTGTTTTTACCTTGAACCACTATAAAAACCAACAGAATTTCTTTCAAAAGCTTTTAAAAAAGGTAAGAAATGCCCAAAAATTTCTATAATTTTCATATAGTTTGGAGGAAGGTAGGCAAACCAATTTACCCCAAACTTTTCTTTTTTATAAAACTGTCCACAGTATTGATTTTGAAAAATGCTTTTTTATTGCGTTATTTGCTCCTCGAAAGGGTAGCCTCTTTGCGTTTTCTTAGCAAAAAGGCTTTAAAAGGGAAAGCGGTGCGAATCCGCTACTGTTCCCGCAACTGTAAAAATGGTCGTAAAACGGGTTTTTATCTGTTTTACGAAAATTTTGGTTCAAACTCTGCCACTGTCCTAAGCGGACGGGAAGGCGAACCAAATGCCAAAAGTCAGGAGACCTGCCCCCACTTTAGAATCAAAATTTTCGGGTAAAAGATTTTGATCAGTAAATCCGATAGCAAGATTTTACAAGCAAAACCTTAAGGTTTTGAAAACTTGTAAAGTCTGAATCTTAATTTTTGTCATCAATGGTTATTTTTCGTTCGCTTTCCCTGTGCGATTTCGGTTTCGCTTTAGGGCTATGGCTTTTTTGTACTTTTCCTATATTTGCCCAAAAAGATACTACTTTCTATTTGCGTGAAATTGGGGTAAAGGCTTCTCCGCTTGCTCCTTATGCTTCGGGTTCAAAATTGCAAAGTATTGATAGTGTGTTTATTAACTTACAAAATACACTTTCGCTGGGAGAGTTACTTTCTTTGCAAAGCCCCATTTATTGCAAGCAGTACGGCAACGGTATGTCGAGCAATATTTCGATGCGCGGAACAGGGGCGGGGCATACGGCAGTTTTCTGGAATGGCTTGAATATCAACTCGATGACTCTTGGCGAATCGGATTTGAGCCTGCTCCCTACCTTTGCTTTGGAGCAGGTTGAGGTACAGTACGGTTCAGCAAGTTCGCTGTACGGCACAGATGCCATTGGCGGATCGGTGCATTTGCTTTCTCAAAAAGCCTATTTCCAAAAAAGACAACAGATTGGTTTTCAACAAGATATAGGAAGTTTTGGCTTTTCATTTTCTGGAATCAAATTCAACTGGGCAAATTCAAAGATTGAAACGAAAACTAAATTGTACTATTCGGAGGCACGCAACGATTTCGAGTTCCAAAATATTTCCCAAATTAATAAAACTATACAAACCCAAACGAACGCCCAGTTTGCCTACAAAGGCTTTACGCACGAAACCAATTACCGCCTAAGTACCCACCAAACGCTGGGACTCAAGCTTTGGTATCACCAAACCGACCGACAGGTGCAAGCCCCCATGATCGATCTGCAAAGCCAAGATTTTCAAACTGACCGAAATCTGCGTTTAAGTCTTGATTATGAACACATTAGCACAAAAGGCAATCTTAAAATTCGTTATGCTTTCCTTTCGGATTATACCAAATTTAGCCAATATCCTGCCATCCCGACTCTTAGAAATATTGGTTTTGTGCAATATGAAAGAGAAATAGGTCAAAAAATATTCCTGAATATAGGAGCAAACTGGGACAATATTAACGCCAATAATGAATATTACGGCGGAAAAATTAGCGAAAACCGTCAGGATATTTTTGCTTCTTTGAAGTATTTTGCCTTACGAAATTGGACTATTACTGTTAATGCTCGCCAAAATTTTGTAAGCCAATATCGTCCTGCTTTTGCACCTTCGGTAGGTTCGGAATATGTCATGAAATTTGGTAATTCGCATGAATTAATCATAAAGTCCTTATTTTCAAAAAGTTATAAAATTCCGACTTTGAATAATCGCTTTTGGCAACCTGGCGGAAATCCTGATCTTTTAGCTGAAAATGCCCTAAGTGGCGAACTTGGTTTCTTGTATTTATTCAAGAAAGCGGGTACAGAATGGAAAACCGAACTCACCGCTTACCAAATGAATGTGGAAAATTGGATTATTTGGTTGCCGACAGGTTCGTTTTGGTCGCCGCAAAATTTGGCAGAAGTGCGAGTACGAGGGCTGGAATTTACCCAAAACTTTACCCAAAAAACGGCTTGGGGAAATTATCACATAGGCGGAAATTACGGTTTTACGCAGTCCCAAAACCAAAAAGCCCTTGGCGAATACGACCGTTCGGCGGGCAAGCAACTGCCATATATTCCTTTTCACCGTTTGACGCTTTTTGGACAGGCGAATTGGCGAAAATATTATGGACTAATCAACTGGCAACTAACCAGTTACCGATTCACCACGACCGACAACGAACGTTTTTTGGAGGGCTTTCATCTGCTCAATGCGCAAGTAGGGCGAAACCTCCCATATAAAAAAATGCAATTTTCTATTTCACTCAAAATCAATAACTTACTCAACCAATCTTACCAAAATATCGAACACAGGGCAATGCCCTTGCAAAATTTTCAAATAACTTTTAAAACTAATTTTTTATGAGAAAGCAATTATTTTTTGGTTTATTATTCTTTGCTTTGTATTCCTGTTCTCCCGACAGTTCGAATTCTCGCCCTACGTCTGCCGAAGGCGTAATTGTGGTCAATGAAGGGGCTTTTGGGAATACGAATAGTTCTGTGAGTTTTTACAATCCTGCCAACCGAAACGTAAGCAATGATTTGTTTAGGCTTACGAACAGTGCAGGCTTTGGTGGAACGGTACAATCTGCCCATTTTGAGGTGCAAAGATGCTATGTAGCTGTGCAAACAAGCAGTTACAAAGATAAAATTGTGGTGGCAGAGGCTGGAAATATGAAATTTGTTACAGAAATTCCCGACATGATTATTCCAAGATACATGGCGGCTGTTGGAAATAAACTTTTTGTATCAAATTGGGGAAATTATGATCAAAGTTTTAATTCACCTAACTCTTTTGTAGCAATAGTTGATCTTTCTACTAATAAAATCACCAAAAAAATATTAACAGGATCACGTCCAGAAGGAATTTTTGCTATTGGAAATACTATTTATATTGCCAATCAAGCCGCAAATACAATTACTGTCTTAGATGCGGTTTCGGAAAGTATAAAATCTACTCTTGAAATGCCAAAATCGCCTTCTCATTTTGTTATTGACAAAGAAAATAAGCTGTGGGTTCTTTGCGAAGGAGGAAATTTGGTTAGAATTAATCCCTCTAATAACCAAATAGAGAGAAATATTAGCCTCATGGCTAAAAGTCCTTCGGGAAATTTGGCTTTGAATGCAAACAGAGATTCTATTTTCTTCCGTACCACCGAACCATGGCCTTCCCAAAACAGAGCTATCTGGAAAATAAGTATCCAAACGACTACCGACAACGCCCAAAGGATTATCCAAAAAGAAAGTATGTTGAGTTTGGGGGTCGATCCGTTCAGCAATCTTTTGTACATAGGCATTGGGACGTATTCGGCGAATGGAACGGTCGTGCGGTTTAATTCGGGCGGCAAAGAGATCGATAATTTTGCGGTTGGCATTGCCCCAAATGGCTTTATTTTTAGGTAAGCTGAATCTTGAAATTACTTTGTGAGATATAAAAGGCTGTTTTTTAAAAAGAAACAGCCTTTTATTGAAATGGCTATTATAATGCTTAAAATATAGCAATTACACTTCAAGCCGATCAAATACATATTTTATTTGTCATTTTTATCAAAAATTTCTACTTTTGTCCTGATTTAGAATCTATACTCAATCAACGAATGCTTTTGTATGGCGAACATTCTTGTTCGCCCAGAAACGACCAAGGACCAATTTAGTTTCAGTGTAATTTTCAATTTTTAAATTTTAGCCTCTGAAAACGCTACGTTTTATTACGCCTATCTTGGTTGGTTAAGGGATTTTTCCCTTGCAATAATGGTTCTCTTGTTTTTCTAAAAAACAAGCCTTTTTTCTTATTGTCCATTATTTAAACCAACAAAAACAATGTTTTTAACTTCTTCAAGACTCGAATTACACCCTTTGACTACTTTTGAACTCCAAATGCTCAAAAAAGATCGCAAAGAGATGGAATTATACAAAGGTTGGCAGGTTTCTAACCAAATGATTGACGATTATTTTCGGGAACAAATTGCTCCCGTTATGGATTGGTGGATTAGCCAAACTGAAGCGAATCCTGTTCATTATCAATGGTTTAGCTCTTGGGAGATAGTTTTGCAAAAGCCCAAATTAGCCATTGGCGGCATCGGTCTTATGGGTTTGCCAGTAGATGGGGAAACGATGGTCGGGTACCATATTGATCAAAATTTTCATTCTTGCGGTTACGCCTCCGAAGCCTTGCGAACTTTGCTCCAGTGGGCTTTCCAAAATCCTGATCTCAAGAGTGTTTTGGCACATACGCACTTGGATAATTTGGCATCACAAAAAGTTTTGCTAAAAAATGGATTCCAACAAGTAGGTACTACCTACGATGAAGGAATACAAGTGTATCAATGGCGTTTGAAAAGGTAGCTTATCTAAAATAGTTTTGCTTGTAGCATAGGCTTTAGCCTGTGTAGGCACAGGCTAAGCCTATGCTACAAAAAATTCACTTTGGATTGAGTATAATCGATCCAAAAACCCGCAAAATCTTGAAGACTTTGCGGGTTTTGTTTTTTGTATTGTCAAAAAATTACACTCCCATCATCTTTTCCTTGTGTTTTTTGAGTTGTATTTTCAACGATTCGGCTACTTCATCAGTTGCCGCCTCAAATGAAGCGCAATGTGCCTTAGCAAAAAGATTGGTGTTGGGTACTAAAAGTTTTACTTCTACTACTTTATTCTCCCTTGCGTCCGCTTTGTCCAACTTCAAGAAAACCTCACCGTCCGTGATGCGGTCGTAAAACGTATCTAATTTGTCCAATCGTTTTTGAACATATTCTAATAATTTTTGATCAGCGTCAAAATGTATGGATTGTACTTGCAGTTTCATATAACATATAGGTTTGAGGGTAGAACCATTGATTGAGCATATTAGGCTTTTGTTAAGCGAATATTACAAAAATAAAAATGAAGTACCAAATAATTTTGCTTTTTTTTCCAATTTAGACTCATTTTTATTAACGCTTTTGTTTTCTGTGCGTTATAATTTTTGGAAAGCAAGCCAAACGCGCAAGGTTTAAAAAATCTTGCCCCGTTATGCCCCGTTTACACTCAAACAAGACCGAATCAACATGAAACAAGCAAGTTTAGTCCTACTCTTTTACTGTTTGTTTGGCACTTGTGCTTTTGCACAACCTGCCACCAAATCCTCTCACAGTTCTAAAGATTTGTTAGAAGAATCTGAACAGTATGAAAAAATTCACGATTTTGAGAAATCATTAGAATATGCCCGCAAAGCGGTTTTGGATTTTAGTAAAAATCAAAATTGGGCAAAATATTTCGAGGCTCAAGAAAAAGTAATTCGAAACCTTACCCAACTTTACAATCTCGACGAAGCGTTTCGGGAAGTGGAAAAAAGTTTGGCGGAAATCGAAACGTATAAAATGTCGGGTACTGTGGAAGAGGTAAATTTATTGAACAGAAAAGCTAAACTGTTGTATTTAAAGTCCGATTATAAAAAAGCGAGTGAAATTATTCAAAAAGTTTTGAATAATACAAAAACGCATTTTCCTCAACAAGGTCTTGCGGCGGCTTATGCTTATATTTTATTAGGAAATATAGAACTTGACAATAACCATTTTTACCAAGCCCGCTTATATTTCGAGAAAGCATTAGAGATCGACCAAGCCGTAGCCCCTAATAATTATTTATTTCTTGCCAACTGCAAAATGGCTTTGGGCAATGTGCATCGGCGGCTGGGGCATTATACTTTGGCGCTGACCCATTATGAAGATGCCCTCGAAACGCACAATAAGTACGTTCGGAAAGAGAATCTCGAATTGGCACTTTGTTATACAGGAATCGCCCAAACGCATCAAAACTTAGGAAGTTACGATTTGGCGAAAGAGTATTTTCAACAAGCTGTCCTCATCAACCAAAAAATATTTGGTGAATATCACCCCTATTTGGCGGATACGTATTTGGGTTTGGCGGATATTATGAAATTGCGAGGCAAATTTGATGAAGCCTTAGAATATTATGAAAAAGTGGAAAGTATTTTTCGCCGTTATTTGATCCAAAAACACATCAAAATAGCCGAAGCCTATTTAGGAAAAGGGAACGTTTTTGCTATGCAGGCTCAGTACCAAAAAGCAAGAATTTTTTATGATAAAGTATTGGAAATCAACACTGTTCTTGAAAATAACCACGTAGGTTCGTCCGCCGCTTATAACAATATTGCCAGTTTGTATTACTACAATGGGGACTATGCCCAAGCGATTGCTTTTTACGAAAAAGGTTTGAGAAAGGACTACGATATATACGGCAATCATCACCCCGATATTGCCAATACGCACTATAATATTGGGCGTTTGTACGCAGAACAGGGCAATTATGCGGAAGCCATGACGCACAGCCAAAAAGCCTTAATTGCTTCTGTGGATCATTTTATTGATAAAAATATTTTTGTCAATCCGCCCCTACGCCGCTATTTTGACCACAACGATCTGCTTTGGTATTTGAGTTTTAAGGCTGAAGTGCTTCAAAAAGGTTTTTCACAAGAGGGAAAAGTGAATATCGTAGGTTTGAAAGCCTCTTTGGAAACCTACAAACTCTGTGATACGCTTATCGACCGCATTCGTGTTTCGCATCTTTCGCGCGAAGATCAGATCGAATTAGGCAAAAAAGCGGCACAAGTCTATGCAGGTGCGGCTTACACCAATTATTTGCTTTACCAAAATATTGGACTTGTCGAGAACAGCCAAGAGAGCCTTGAAAAACAGAAAAAACAAATTTTAGAGAATATTTTTTATTTTTCTGAAAAAAACAAAGCCTTTGTCCTTTCCTCCTCAATTTCGGAAAGCAATGCCAAAAAATTTGCAGGAATCCCCGCAGTTGTACTGGAGAAAGAGGAGCATTTAGCGAAGCAAATTAGCGAATATCGTCAAATTTTGGCGGATATGCCCGATAGTCTTACTGTCGAGATTTATACAGATAAACTGTTCAAAATCAACCGACAACATGAGGATTTGCTAAAGGAAATGGAAAAAGAATACCCAAAATACCACGAAATAAAATACAATTTGGCAACGGCTACTATCAAACAGTTCGTAGAAAGTTTGGATAGCGAAACGGCGGTTTTGAGTTATTTTATTACCGAAAAACAACTTTATCTCAATATTCTGACCAAAGAAGGGCTTGATGTGCAGGTTTTGAGTTATAGCAAGGAGATCGATGATCTGATGCGGAAAATGCGAAATTCGATTTTTTATAACCTTGATAAGGTTTATAGCGAAACGGCTTTTCGTTTGCACAAAGTCATTTTTCCAAAAAAATTGCCCGAAAACATCAAAAAACTGGTCATTATCCCTGATGGTTTGATGCTTACAATTCCGCTTGAGGCGCTACTGACTGATTTGCCGAATGCCGAAGATGTAAAAAACAAGAACCATAAAAATTTCCCTTTTTTAATCAAAAAATACGAAATAAGCTACGCTTTTTCTTCTAATTTACTCTATTTCAATAATTTAAAAAATAGAAAAAAAGAAAAATGGACTGAAGACTGGGTAGGAATTGCGCCCGTTTTTGACAACCAAGTCATTAACAAATTGGCAAAAGACGAACAAGAGGTATTAATGGAGGTCGAAAATGCCTCATCGAGTGCCTACGGATCCAATAAACTCCAACAGTTTGGCAATGTAATTGCGATTCCAGCCACCAAAGACGAAGTACAGGCAATAGAGCAAAAATTCTTGGACAAAAAACACGGCGCAAAAAGTCTGTTTTACGGTTCGGCTTCCGAAAAATTTATCAAATCGAGTAATTTAAAAAATTATCGCTATTTACACATTGCCACACACGGTTTTGCCAATTCTGTTCGCCCCGAACTTTGCGGATTGATTTTGGCAAAAGAAGGCGAAGAAGACGGCATTTTGTATTCGGGCGAGATTTACAACATGGAATTGGCAGCGGAATTGGTCGTGCTTTCGGCTTGCGAAACGGGTTTGGGCAAAATTACAAAAGGCGAAGGCATGATCGGGCTTACTCGATCTTTGCTCTATGCGGGAGCGCAAAACCTGATCGTGTCGCTTTGGAAAGTAGCCGATGCCTCGACTTCGCAAATGATGATCGATTTTTATGAACATCTGCTCAATCCAAATTCTGAACACCAAATAAAAGGCGTAAATTTTGGAAACCCTTTGCGCCAAGCCAAACTACAGCTCATTTCGCAGGGAAAATACGCCGCCCCGTATTATTGGAGTCCTTTTGTGTTGGTAGGAAAGTAGCGTAAAGTTTTTCTTCTATTTTTTTAATTATACTATAAACTGTGTAACCTTGTAAGGTCTTTAAGACCTTACAAGGTTGAAAATCAATATTTTACGAACATAAAAATGTGCAATTTATAAGCGTTTTTAGTATAATAATTCGAATCGGGGCTTCAACATAAAAAACAGAAAGAAGTAAAATACTGATTTCCAATAAATTACGAAAAAAAATAGCACCGTGGGTGCGAAATATTGGTAGGAAAAGGCAAATATTCTCCCCTTAAGAACGCCGTAGTCCTGAAATCTACGCTAAGATTTCGCCCCTACGGGGCTTTTGATAGGAGGAGAAAATTTATTTTCTACCAAGACTTCACGCCTACGGCGTTTCAAATTGCCATCTCGTATTTTATTTTTACTCCAGATTTACCTTAATATACTCAATCAAATGTGGTTCTGTAGGGCGAATATTCTTGTTCGCCACAAAAACGAACAAGAACTTCGTTTTACGACCAAAACCAATTTAGTTTCAGTATAAAAACACTTTAAGGTATAATTTTCCATTTAGTTAGGTCGAACTTAGACCCATGCACCAAGAAACTAATTTTTATTCCACTTGTTGCAATGTATTGATTATCAGTAATTTCATGATAATTCGTGTATTCCATATTTGTAGCATCAACCAAGACCACCACACCGCTACCCGCAATCTGGATTGTATTGTTTGGAAAGACAAAAGCCGCCGTATCTTCTGAAATCCCAATTCCACGTTTGCTTTTTCCACTTGCCAAAAATTGCACCAAACGCGGTATTCTATTTCGTTCCATAAAATGGGTATCTACCGTAGCCAAAGGCATGAGTCCAAAACCAGTGTCGTCCTTGACCGAACCTTTGTAAAATCCAAAATCATCTCCATCATAGATCAGAATCGTACTGGTAACTGCCGCCCCCGCACTTGTTCCTGCAATGTTGAGATGTTCGTTTTGATAACGTTCTTTGAGTAATCGTAAAAAAGCCGTTCGGTTAAAAATTTCTGCCAATTTGACCTGATCACCGCCTGTCATAAATACTAAATCCGCTTGGGCAAGCGCATTGAGATTTTCGAGTTTGTCAACCGTAGCCCGATGGTTAATGTCCAAAACGTTGACAACTGCCGCCCCAAACTGTTCAAAAATTACTTTATATTCGTTGCCCAATTCCACACCGTAGCGCGAAGCCGTAGGAATGATCAATACATTTTGTGCATTGTTAAGATTATGAATCGTTTGCAGTACGACCTTGCTGTATTGCTTGTCTTCCGCACCGCCAACCAGCACCAGAGTCCCTTTTTTTGTTTTGTTCATAAAAGCCAAATGAGGTATTTGGAAAATATATCTGTAAAGTTTGCAAATTTTATCATATTTTACCAATTTTTTTGCTATTTTTTTTATTTTTTTTGCACAAACCGCAATTATTTAATTTTCAATCCAATATTTCTACATTTGGAAACACTGGTTAAATGTGCAATATGAAAAATGCTTCTTTTTGATTTTTCTTGCGCCGAAATCCAAATAAATGTCCTTTATTGATAATTTTGCTTAGGTGAGAGTCGGGTGTGAAGGAAAAAAGGTTAGTTTGATACTTTCATTTTTGGGTAGGATAAAAAAAGCACCTACCTAACCAAGTAGGTGCCAGGATGCATCGGCAGGGATCGAACCTGCAGCCTCAAAGTTAGGAGCTTTGCGTGCTACCAATTGCACTACGATAGCAAAAAATTGCATCTTTCCTGCCTACTCCCCAACGGTTTATTACTTCCTACCCTTGCTCTGCCACTGAGCTACGACCCTATTTAGGTTTTAAATGTAAATATTTTGTAGGGTCGGTGGGATTCGAACCCACGCACTAGGCTTTTCACCGCAGTTTGCCAAACAAGAAATGTGTTAGACTAAAGCTATGGAACGCAAAACTGAAGCTAAAGAGAACAAACTTTGCTCCCTAACAGAGAAAATTTATTCCATTTATGAAGCTAAAACTTAGGCTAACACTGTTCCATGCCTTAAAGATAGTATTTTAAAAAATATCTTTATGAATCAAATCAAAGATTTTTTTCCCAATCTTCGTATTTTGTACTTCTACATTGTTTGCCTTGATGCGGGCAATTTTTACCGCTTCGCTAAATTCGTCTATTCGTTTTAACATGAGGCTTTTTTGCGCACTTGTAACTCGCCCCGAACTATAGACCGTTTCGTATTTCCCAACTTGTTCGTCAAGGCTGATCAATTCAGTTTGGGCAGGGTGTTCTTTGGTAGCTTCGTATTTTACGATTACTTTCGAACGCTTAATGCTTCGGAATTTTACTTCGGGTTCGGTGCGGAATACGCCCGTTTGCTTGTCGAAATTCCATTTGCGAGTATTGTCCAAAACAGGCAAACCTTCATACAACTCCCTGATTTTGAGCATAGTAGATTCGAGAGCCAAAAGAGAAGTTGCCGAAAATGTCCCAAAATTTTGATCGCCTACGGTCAGCTCTGCTTTTGCCACATTCGCCGAATTGGTTTCTTCCTTCGAAATATTGGCATCTATGCTTGTAATTACGGTTTCCATGACTTCCGCTATTTTGTCTTTTACGGTCAAAACCATTTCTTTGGTTTCGTCAGGAATCTGTTCGGAATTTTCTTCCATGGCTACGTAATGCTTGATCATAGCATCAAAATGGGCATCTTTTTTAGCGAAAGTATTTTTGGCTTCGCCCAAAACCTGATTTGCTTTGTTTTTGCGGTCTTGCTCTACGGCAAGCAATTCATGAAGTTTATTTGCCATACGGGTTTAATTTTTTCTGTACTAAATATTTGATAATCAATTTATTACCTACACAGACTAAAGTCTGTGTTACAATGATTGATAAATTTGCTAATTTTTTTCTTAAAAAGAAATTGTTTTGTTTTTTTTGGTAAAAAAACAGCCTTTCAAGTCCTAAGACCTGAAAGGCTAAAATTCTAAATTTCAATAAAAAACTTATTTTCTTCCTTCAATTTCCGCTTTGTAATTTCTTACAGCCCTCAAAATTGATGAAACCGTTTCCGATCTGCCTCTTTCACGAGTCAAATACGCTTCTTCTTTTTCGTTTGTCAAGAAACCCGACTCCACCAGTACGCTTGGCATGGCTGTTTTCCATAAAACTACGAATCCGCTTTGTTTTACGCCCCGACTGTTGCGGCTTTTGCTAAATTGCCCCTCGATATTGTGTGCCAATTTCAAACTGTGTGCCTGATAAGCGTTTTGATAATTGGACATCATAATATAAGAAATAGGAGAATTAGGATCAAAACCATCATATTTTGCTTCGTAATTGTATTCTTTCAAGATCGAGGCATTTTCACGAATAGCCACATCGAGATTATCATCTGCTGAAGTCAAGCCCATAATGTACGTTTCTGTGCCATGCACCGCATTTGATTCTGAAGCGTTGCAATGAAGCGAAATAAACAAATCTGCCAATTCTTTATTCGCCAAGCGCGCCCTTTCCCGAAGTTCCACAAAATCATGTCGTCCTTTGCGCGTATAAACAATTTCCACATCTTTCAAATAAGCCTTCAATAAGCCGCCTAATTCGGTTGCCATCTCGAAAGCCACGTCTTTCTCCTGCGTATGCTTGCCCAAGCAACCAGGGTCTTTGCCCCCATGTCCTGCATCAATGACGATTTTGCGGACTTTTTGCGGAGCAAAGTTTAGCGTATTGTGCGACATAAGCACCAAACTCGCCAAAACGACAAAAAAGGTTATAAAATTTTTCATAGGTTCTAAAAACCACGATTAAATACGATTTATATATGCTATGCAAAAAGTTTGCAAAAATGTTGTTTGCTTGAGTGAAATAATATTTTTTATCAATAAACAGCATTTTTTATAGTTTGCTGTTTATATTGAAACGTAGCTTGGGCATACTAAGTTCGAAATCAAAAGTTAAAAACACTATTCCTCTTTATCTTCAGCCTTTTCATTTTCGGTTTTTTCTTGCGGTTTTTCCTTGTCATCAAAAAGAATCCGCACCGAAGGCGTGTAGCTGTCGTCATATTGCCCTGACCGAACCGACCACAAAAAAGCACCTAAAAAACCGCTTGCCAAAAGAACGCTAACGGCTAACATGACATAAATAATTTCCATTTTGGGATATAAGAGATGATCTAATGACAAAGTTAATCTAAAAACTGCCTTTTTTCGTTAAAAATTCACAAAAATAATGCCTTTGCTTACTTGTTTTTGGAAAATATGAAGCGAAAAAACGATCTTTGTGGCTTGAAAAACGAAAAAATAACACTAATCCCATGAAATTCGATTTCTTTTCTGTTCTCAAATATACCGTTTCTTTGGTCGTAGCGGGCGGCTTATTTTGGTTTCTGTATCGTGATCAGGACATGGGCAAAATGATTGATAATTTTTCGAGTATCGATTACAAATGGATATTACTTTCTATGGTTCTCATGCTCATAAGTCATTTGAGTCGGGCTTGGCGTTGGAGTATTATGTTACGTCCTTTGGGGTATGAAGTTGGCATCTGGAAACCTTTTGTGGCTATTTTGGTAGGTTATTTGGCAAATTTGGTCGTGCCGCGCATGGGCGAAGTAAGCCGTTGTGCTGTACTCAAACGCACTAACGATATTCCTATGAATCTCTCTTTTGGGGCGGTAATCACCGAACGAATCGTAGATGTTTTGATGCTTTTGACCATTACCATTATGACCGTTTTATTGGAATTTGATAAAATTGGGGACTTTTTGATCAATACTTTTAGCAGTAATACACAAAGTTATACGCAAAAACTGATCTTCCTTTTTGGTATTTTTGTTTTGGGAGTCGTGGCAGTGGTTCTGTTGTTTCTTTTCAAAGAAAAATTGGCACAATTTGCCATTTATCACAAAATTCGTGGTTTTGTGGTTGGCTTAAAAGACGGTGTTTTGAGTGTTTTACAACTCAAAGGCAATGATCGATGGATTTTTGTTTTCAATACGGTTGCCATCTGGGTTTTGTATTATTTCACTTCCTATGTTTTGTTTTTCTGTCTGCCCGAAACTTCCAATTTGGGCATGATGTGCGGGCTTTCGATCTTGGTCATGACGGCTATCAGCATTGCCGCACCCGTACAGGGCGGAACAGGAATTTATCATATTTTTGTTGCCGCTACGCTTTTGGCTTACGGCGTAAATCAAGATTTGGGCAAATATTTCGCCTTAGTAATGCACAGTTCGCAAATGTTGATGATCATTTTTGCAGGTTTGATTGCCTTGGTGGTCTTATTTTTTATTAGTCCCAAAAATCCGTCCGTTCATTCGATTCCTCAAAATGACACAAAACAAAATATTCCTGCCTAATGATTTGGCTTTGCAAATCCAAATTTGGCAAAAACAAGGTGCTAAAATCGTTTTTACCAACGGTTGTTTCGATATTCTTCATCTCGGACACGTAGATTATTTGGAAAAAGCCAGAAACTTGGGCGATAAAATGGTCGTAGGAGTAAATACCGATCTTTCCGTCCGCACACTCAAAGGCGAAAGCCGTCCTGTGAATCCCCAGTATGCAAGGGCAAGACTTTTGGCGGCATTGGCTTTCGTTGATGCTGTGGTGTTTTTTGGTGAATCTACCCCTTTGGAATTGATCAAAACCTTGAAACCCAATATTTTAGTCAAAGGAAATGATTATTCTGTAGATCAAATTGTTGGGGCAAAAGAAGTGATCGAGAATGGTGGCGAAGTTCGCACTATTGACTTGGTAGCAGGTTATTCGACCACGAACTTGATTGAAAAAATGAAAAAATGAAATTTTTTGAAAGATAAAAGCAAAAAAGGTTTTCTTATTTTTTGGATAGGAAAACCTTTTTTTATTTTACATAAAACTTCATTCTGTATTTTTTATAACTTTGTAAAAGAAATTAAACAGTAAAATATGAAAATACTCAAAATTTTAACCCTGAACCTTAATTCACTAAAAGGCGAAAATAGTGTCGATTTTACGGACGAACGTTTTACGCAAACGGGCTTTTTTGCCATCACAGGGGCTACAGGAGCAGGAAAAACGACCCTGCTCGATGCCATTACTTTGGCTTTGTATGGCAAAGTGCCGCGCCAATGCGAACCCGAACAAATGATGAGCTATGGAACGGGTGAGGCTTTGGCGGAGGTCGAATTTGAGGCGAACGGCAGACAATATCGTGCCAAATGGTCACTTGCGAGGGCGCGCAAAAAGCCTGATGGTGAGATACAAGGCACAAAGCGCGAATTGGCGGATATTACCGAAAACCTTGAAGGTCAAATCATTGCGGAAAAAATCAAAGACGTTCAGGACAAAATCAACGAAATTACAGGCTTGGATTTCCAACGTTTTTTGCGTTCGGTGATGCTTGCGCAGGGCGAATTTGCGGCGTTTTTGAAAGCCGACAAAAAGGAGCGCGGCGTACTGCTCGAAAGGGTTACGGACACCTCGATCTATACCGAACTTTCGAAAAAAGCGCACGAAATAGAAAAGAACGAACGCCAAAAACTCGACATAGAAAGGGCAAAAATAGACGAAAAACAACTTTTGACGGCAGAACAAAGGGATTTTTTGGGAAAACAGGTTTTAGTAGAAACAGAAAATTTGGAAAAAATACGGACAGATTGGGAAATTTTATTGATTCAAAAAAACTGGCTTGAAAAAGTACAAAATTTGGAAAAACAAAGTGCTGAAATGAAAACTCTTTTGGAAAAGGCTCAAACCGAATACAAAGCCTTTTCTTCGGAACGCAGTCGTTTGGAAAAAAATGAAAAATTAAATACACTAAAAGCTGATTATCAATTACTTAAAAATGCAGAAAAAACATTTTTTGAACAGAAAAATCAATTAGTGGATATAGAAAACCAAATTCCAAACGTCAAAAAAAACCACGAAATAGCGGAAAAGAATTTGAAAAATACAGAAATTGAACTTGGAAAAGTACAAATGAAAAAAGAAATCCAAGAACCAATTTTTAGGGAAGTTTGCAGACTCGATGATCAGATTTTGACTTTGGAAAACGATTTGTCGAAGGTAACAAACGATTATAAAAAACTAAAAACTAATTGGGACACAAACCAAAAGAACCTAACGGAAAAAAGCGATTTGCAAAAAGTAGAACAAGAAAGTTTGGAAAAAATACAAGATTGGTTAGTTCGAAATGCTCATTTTGAAAGCATCGAAAGGGAGTTAGGTACTTTGCGAATAGGAAAAAAAGAAAGGGCAGAAAGGAATGAAAATGTAAAAAATAAAGCTTTGAAAATCAATGAATTACAGAAAGAAAAAGCGGTTTTGGAAGAAAAATACCTGAACCAAAAAACGGTTTTGGAAAAAATACGGGATTGGAAAAAAACGCAAATTGTTAAAATCGAGGTTTGGGAAAACGAAATTGCGGTACTTTTGGAAGGAAAAACGATGCAGGATTGGCAAAAGAAAAATGAATTTTCTGTCCAAAATATTGCCCTTTTGGAAAAACTGCGAACCTTGTCCGAAAATTTCGAAAAAGTGCAGAAAAAAATACAAGAAATTGATAATCAGCTTCTTACACGAAAAGAAAACCATGAAAAAGCAAAAGAAAATAGCGAAAAAATAAGTGCAGAGTTGGCTTTGGCAGAACTGCGTTTGGCGGATTTGGAAAAAATTTGGCGTGCCGAACAGCAGATTGCAAAGTACGAAAATGATCGAAAAAACTTGGAATCCTCAAAACCTTGCCCACTTTGCGGTTCGGTTCACCACCCTTTTGTAACCGAATACAAGGTCGATCTAAGCCTCGCCGAAAGCAATTTGAAAGAACAAAAGGAATTAGTAAAAACCTTGATAAACGAATCGCAAAAAGCAAAAACACAGATACAAGTATTTGATAATGAAATACTTAGCTTAGAAAAACAAAAAGTAGAACAGGAAGCGGAAAAGGAAAAAATAGAGCAGGATTTCGTGCTTGTTCGTGAAGACACGAACAAGGGTGCTGATTTTAGTTTGGTTGCGGGTGAAAACACCCGCAACGGCTTGGAAAATACCTTTTCACCCTTGCTTTCACCTGCAAGTTCAGATACTACGCCGTTGTTTGTGTCTGCACAAACAACTATTTCCGAAAAATTGGTTTTAGCTCGAACTCTTTTGGAACAAAACCGAAAGAAAATGACTAAAATTTTGGAAAAACAAGCGGTTTTGGAACAGGAACGAAAAGCTTTTGCGGGGCAGGACGAAAAGGAAAAAGGCTTGGAAAAGGATTTGACAAAAATGCAACATGATTTGGAAAAAAATGCTTTGGAAAGTGGGCGTTTGGAAAAAGAAAACATGGAATTGCTTAAAAAACAGCAGATTATGGAAACCAGTTTGGTTGAAAAAATAGCGGTTTGGCATGAAAATTTGTCAAATGAAAATTGGCTGGCTAATCTCGAAAAAAAAGCGGGAAACTATCAAAGAGGAAAGGAAAGTTTGGAACAGAAAAAAACGGTTTTGGAACAAATAGGGAAGGAAATCGAGGTTTTGCAAGCACAAATTTCTGAACAAAGTCATCAAATAGAAAGTTTGCTAAGGAACAGAAAAGAAAAACAAGAAGCACTTGATAAAACCCAAAAAGATCGAGTAGCGCTTTTTGGGACAAAGAATGTGGAAACAGAGAGCAGAGAAATTACGCATTTGGAAAACCATTTGAAAGTGCAAACAACTGAAAACCAGTCTTTTGAAAAGACGGAAAAGGAAAAACTGATCCGTTTGGAAACCGAAAAGGAAAGTTTGATCGTAAATTTGGCACGAACAGAAAAAGAAAAAAGCGAAAAAGAAAATCGTTTTTTGGAAAAAATTGCGGAACTTGGTTTGGCGAATCAGTCAGAATTTGAAGCAAATGTTTTGGACGAAAATACGGAAAACCGTTTGAAAGAACAGGCACGAAAATTAGAAAAAACGTATTTGGAAAATCAAAAATTGGCTGAAAATAAGGCTTCGGAATACGAAACTGAAAAAACTAAGGCATTGACTACCAATAGTTTGGACGAATTGGAAGCCGAAAAACGGGCTTTGGAAAATAGGCAAAAAGAACTCAACCAAAAAGTAGCAGAATTGCGAGCAAATCTTGAAAATGATGGGCGTTTGCAGGCAAAATTTGTTCAAATACAGCAAAAAATAGCCGATCAGGTAAAAGAATGGCAACGTTGGGCAAATTTGGACAAATTGATTGGGTCGGCGAGTGGGGAAACTTTTAGAACTTTTGCGCAGAGTTTGACCCTCCGTAAATTGGTCGAACTGGCGAATAGGCACTTGGAAAGCCTAAATCCGCGATATTTGATTGAGGCAAAGGAGGATTTGGAGTTAGACATTATTGATCTCTATCAAGCAAATCACGTCCGTTCGATGAAGACGCTTTCGG
>JAAFHK010000003.1:15291-35982 GCA_013297565.1 Cytophagales bacterium | reverse complement strand
TGCTCTTCCGATCTTCAATGAAACAAACCGACACATTACGGACAGTATTCGATACGCACAAACGATTCAGGAAGCCGTTTTGCCTACCAACGAAAAAATGAGTGCTGTTTTGAAAGAACATTTTGTCATTTTCAAACCTAAAGACATCGTTTCGGGCGATTTTTACTGGTTTAGTCATATTGACGACAAGGCATTTTTGGCAGTGGTGGATTGCACAGGTCACGGAGTTCCTGGTGCGTTTATGAGTATGGTTGGTAACGATTTGCTTGATGAAATTGTAAATCTGGAACGCGTGAATGATCCTGCTGAAATATTGAGGCTTTTGCATCAAGGAATTTTTAGAACCTTGAAACAAGAAGAAGGCAAAAATGATGACGGTATGGACGTTTGTTTGTGCAAAATCGACTACAAGGCAAGTGATGAAGCTGACGAGGTTTTAGTTACGTTTGCAGGGGCAAAAAGACCGCTTTTCTATTCTCACAAGGCTGAAATTCACGAAGCAAAAGGTAATATTACCTCGATAGGTGGTAACAATAAAAAACACAGTATCAAGCATTTTGACAGTCACCCGATCTGCTTGCAAAAAAATGATGTGATTTATCTTTCAACAGATGGTTTGATCGATCAAAATAATAATTTGCGGGAAAAATACGGCACTCTCCGTTTCAAAGAACTTTTGAGCAAAATTTTTATGCGTGATATGCGTACCCAGCAAATTATTCTCAATAATGAATTTGATTTGCACAAATCCCAAGAGCCTCAACGTGATGACGTTACGGTTTTGGGTATTCGCCTGTAAGCTAAACTTTTGCCACCTATTAAAAAATAACATTTCAGAAAAGAAATGTTATTTTTGTTTTTCGATAGGTATTCAAAAAATTAGTTTTTCATGAAACAAGTTCTGGGCTTCGTGCTTCTTTTTTGGACATTTAGCAACCTACAAGCCCAAGCGGACGAATCCAAATGGCAAGGAAAGTTACAAAATGGGCTTCGAGAGGGTAAATGGCTAAAGTATGATTCTGCAAATAAAATACAAATAGAGGCAAATTATCAAAAAGGCAAATTACAGGGGCGTTTTCTTTGTTGGAAAGACAGCGTTTTGCTTTTGGAAGCCTTTTTCGACAGGGGCTTGCGCGATAGCCTGTGGCGTTATTTTTACCCAAATGAAAGTTTGCAACTGCAAGCCTATTTCAGAGAGGGCGAACCTACTAACACATGGACGGAATTTTTTAGGAATGGAAAGCCCGCTATCGAAATGGTGTTTTCGGGTGGTTTGAAACAAGGAAGTTTTACGCATTATTTTGCCAATGGTCAGAAAAATATCGAAATGCAATATTTGACAGATCTTGAGGAAGGTAACTGGACATGGCAAGATTCAGTGGGTTTGCCCTTGCTTGCGGGGTCTTTCTGGGACGGAAATCCCGAATCTGAATGGAAAAGTTATCAAAACTCAAAAACACATTGGATTTTTTCCTTTCGAGACGGCAAACTTGATGGCGAAGCCACCGAATACTATCCAGATGGCGAAATTCGGCAAAAAAGAGCATACGAGCAAGATAATTTGCTTAGCCAATCTCCCATTAGCGATCCCCAAGATACCAAACTTCCACAAGGTGATTTTAAAGATGGAACTGGCGAAAAATATTTTTATAATTCTCAAAATCAATTACTTGCGAAAGCCAATTACAAAGAAAATCGGCTAAACGAAACAGCCGCCTTGTTTGATTCTCTGGGACAAAAAAACATGGAATTGGCATTTCAAGAAGATACTTTACAAATGGCTAAAGTATTTGATTCTGATCATATACAAGTTTTTAGGTTCAAAAATGGGCAATTAACAGGACTTTTCGAGCATTTTGAGCAGAATCAGCTTGTTTTATCGGGCTTTTATCACAACAACCAAAAAATGGGCTTGTGGAGTATCTACGAAAATGGAATCCTACAATCTACGTCACACTACGAACAAAACAAGCGAAATGGCGCATACAAAGCCTTTTATCCAAACGGAAAACCACGCACAGTAGGCAATTACCAACACGATCTAGAGGAAGGACTTTGGCAATATTTCTATCCTGATAGTTCCTTGCAACAAGAAGAAACTTGGGAAAGAGGCAAATTATGGGAAATTGGTTTGTTTTATGCCCCCGATCAGGCTTTGCTCAATGCTGGAGAAATCCGAAATGGTACAGGCGAACGCTTGATTTATGACGAAAAAGGTGTTTTGATTTCGCAAGGCACATACAGCGAAGGCTTGCCTGAAGGCAACTGGATTTTTTATGAAAATGGTAAAAAATACGCCGAAGGCGAAATGAAAGCAGGGCAAAAAAGCGGATTTTGGCAATTTTTCTACCCAAATGGAAAACTGAAATCGAAAGGAATGTACGAAAACGACCTTCCTGTAGGAAATTGGCAAAATTATACCAAAAGGGGCAAAAAAATTAAATAAAAACATGGCAGGTATCTATTTTCACATTCCTTTTTGCCGACAGGCTTGTTATTATTGTGATTTCCATTTTAGCACCAACCAAACGCAAGTCCGCAGAATGGTCGAAGCCATGCGAAAAGAAATTATTTTGCAAAAAAACTACCTCGCCGAACCGCTAAACACGATTTATTTTGGAGGAGGTACTCCCTCGCTTTTGAGTTTTGAGCAGTTGGAAACTTTACTCCAGACGGTTTGGGAATGTTTCGAGGTAGCCGAAAAAGTAGAAATTACCTTAGAGGCAAATCCTGATGACATCGATTTGGAAAAATTACTGGCATGGAAAAGCCTGAAAATCAATCGTTTGAGTATAGGAATCCAATCTTTTCACGAAGCGCATTTGCAGTACATGAATCGCAGCCATAACTCCGCACAAGCCCAAAATTCCGTTTTATTGGCAAGCCAAAATGGTTTCGATAATATCACGATTGACCTCATTTATGCGATTCCAGCACCTGATCACGGCATTTGGGAAAAAGATTTGGCACTTGCTCTCAATCTACCTGTCCAACATCTTTCGGCGTATTGTTTGACTATCGAACCGCAAACTGTTTTTGGTAAATGGTTGAAAAACAAAAAGATACAAAATACAGACGATCATTTTGCTGCAGAACAATTTGATATTTTGCTCGAAAAAACTGCCGAAAAGGGGTTTATTCAATATGAAATTTCCAATTTTGGAAAGCCTAATTTTTTCTCCAAACACAACACCAATTATTGGAAACAAAGTACCTATTTGGGAATCGGGGCTTCGGCACATTCTTATGATGGAGTTTCACGCCAATACAACATAGCGCACAACGAAAAATACATGAAATCTTTGGAAAGTAATATTTTAGCTTGCGAAAAAGAAATTTTAAGCCCAAAAGATCACGCCAACGAATACCTCATGACGGGTTTGCGAACCATGTGGGGCGTAGATTTGGCGGTTCTGGAGCAGTACCAAACGGATTTTTTGCAAAGCAAACAAAAAGAATTGGCATTTTATCAAGAAAAAAAAATGCTAATTTTAGAAAATGGTTTCCTCAAACTTTCCCAAACAGGCAAACTTTGGGCAGATCGGATCAGCATTGATTTGTTTGTGAATACTTGATGTTAAAAAATTGCATTTTCATTTTTACCAAATGCCTAACTTTTCCAAAGCCGAATCAGGGCAATTTCAGCCAAAAGTGCCAAAAGTGCCAAAAGTAACATTTCACGCCAAAGCAAATTGGCTACATTTTTTTCTTTGAACTCTGCCGCAAAACTTTCAGGTTCGATATTGTCGAAAACCTGCACATTTTTTCTGCCTTTCAAAATACTTTTCAATTCTTCAGGCGTATAACACTCAAAAACCGATTCCGATTTGTCGTAATTCAAGGCTATTTGGCTAAGTACCTGATTATCACTGTTTTTCACCAAATTATAATGCCCCGCTACAATTCCATTTTTGGGAATATCCATAAGCAAAGTATTCCCTACGATTCGCTGGGCAGGAATCAATTCGATAGGCGTTTTGTTGTCCGAAGTGGCAGGAACAAGTTTGAAAATATCATTTTTGGAAAGCGAATCGAGGCTAATTTCGGCAGTATTTTCGGCAAAAGAATAAGCAAGGCGTTCCGAACTATTAAAACTGCTAATCGCTAAACGGTACATCACAGGCACAAAAAGGGCGTGTTGGGCAAATTCGGACACTTCGGGTGAAAGCGGTGAAGCAAACAAATACATTTTACTTTTTTCCGTTTTTTCAAACAAACTCAAAAAAGGCTGTTCATTTTTCAAACTCAAAATCGTCTGTCCGCCTGTCCAAACCAAAGTTGGGCGTGTGCGAGGCGTACTCATATTGGGACTTATTTTTTCAAAAATTCCCGCAAAAAAGGGATTTTCCGAAGAAGGCGTTTTGAGAGCAATCTTGTCGCTTTCTTTTTCACTCAACTGTTTTAGCGGAATTCCTAAAAGCGTTTGGTAGGAATCCAAATCCACTTTGAGCGCTGGAAATACCGCCAAAGTGCCGCCTTTCCCGATAAACTGTTGCAAAGCGCCTTGCAAAGCATTGTCAATTTCCACCAAACCGTCCAAAACAATCAAATTGGCTTTTTGCAAATTATTATAATCAATGGCTTCCGTTCCGTAACTTTCGATCTCAAAAAAAGGCTCATTTCCATACACATTTTTGACAAAAAGGCTTTTTTCCGCTGAAAGATGAATGATTCGAACGGGAGGAGAAACTTTAAAACTGAAAAAATATTCGTTATCAAAAATCACAGGATAATCGTCAATCGTGATTTTGCCACGCTTGAGTCCTGCCGAATTTGCGGCAAAATTGAGTTTGATGGTTTGCGAAGTATTGGGTTCGAGGCTGACCGTACTGCCCGACACTTGCTTGTCGTCTATAAACAATTTGACAACTTTTTCCGAAGCCCTTTCTGAACCAAAATGATTGATTTTGAGGAAAATAGCATTGTTTTCGTTGATTCTGATAAAAGGATTTTCGAGCCAAAGCGAATCCACATACAAGTTTGAAACCCGATTGGGGAGGCTTGGAATTAGGTAATATTGCTGTTGGCTGTCGAGTTCTACTTTGTCCCAGTTCGGAACGGTACTTTTCTGGAAATCCGAAATCCAAAAAATTAGGTTATTATTTCCCGAAGCATTTTGGCGCAAAGCCGAGAGTTGGCGGGTATTGATATTTCGCAAATCCCTGCTCATGTTGCTGTAAGTCAAGCGATTAAGCTGTTCGTCTATTTTTTTTCCTTCGAAAAAGAAATTGGTATTTCCTTCAAAACTATTTTCTAAAAATTGGAAAAGGGTACTTTCAGGAAAAACCTTGAGGAGTTGTTGGGCATAACTTACTCCCACATCGAGCAGAGTTTTGTTGCCCGCCTCGTTTTGCATACTGAAAGAATTATCCAAATAAAGGCTAACATATTGACTATTACGGACTTGCGTAGCATTGTCCTGCGGAATAAAAGGTTGGGCAAAGGCAAACGCCAAGAAAATAATTGCCAAACAACGCATCAGCAGAATCAATAAATGCTTAAGCCGATTGCGGGAGCGCGAAACGGTTTTGACTTCTTTCAGGAAGGCAACATTCGAAAAATATACTTTTTTGGCGCGTTGAAAATTGAAAAAATGGATAATAATAGGAATCGCTATCAAAGCACAAGCCCAAAGAAAAGCAGGAAATATAAATGCCATAATTGATTCGGTGGTGGTGAGTTTGTTTGATGATTCTTGTTTTTGACCGCTTTTGTAGTTACAAACACCCTAAAGGGCGTTTTACAAATTTAATACCTTGCCTTAAAATCTCGTAATTTGGCATTGATTCCAAAGCGCGTTTTGAGGGCATTTTTGAGGGCAACAGCTTTGTTTTTGTCCTGAAAATTGCCGTATAAAACCTGAAAAGTGATTTTTCCTGCATATTGATCGGCCATAATAAATACGTTTTCGAATTTGCGGCTTTCCATTTCCTCACAAAACTTTTGAGCACCTTCCAAATCCGTAAAATCGCCAATGGTAAGCGACCAACGCTGTTTTTCGATCAGTACGCCTCTACTATTATACAAGACAGGTTCGCGCGGATCGAAGGCAATATAGGGCGGAAAATAGGTAATCGGATCCATTTCTTTGCCTTCTTTGTCTTTCAAAGGGAAAAACCAATCGTATTGATAGACCGAAAAAATAGAACCGTCCGTTTCGCCAACACCCCAAATATAAAAAGTTTCGCTTGCACTATTTTTGAGAAGTTGCGTATTGCCGTTCTCGAAGGTGTAGGTCGTCATGATGTAATAATTTTGCTCTTTATTTTTGTCTTTCAAATCATCAGGCACTTTTGGGGCGGCACGCATGAAATCGAGTATGCCGTCCGAATTAAAATCCCCAAACGAATCACTTCCTTCGTAAATACTTGAAAATGAGGTTTGTGTAGGATAAGTTGGATCGGTAATATCGAAAAGATTATAACAGCGATAGCGGCAACCTTCGCCCACGCAATCCTCACGGTAATTGAACATACATAAATAATGGCGTCCCAGAAAAGTAAATTCGAAAATATCCAAAAAATTACTGGCACTTTGACGGAAGGCTTTTTCGGGATCACAATAGAATTGGAAATGCTTTTTATTCAAAAAAATGCCCGTAGGATTCGGATTGAAAAGGTTGTTGTACCGCCCGTCCCCATCTACAAAATACATGACCATTTCGACCGTACATTCGGAATAAAGCGTAAAAGTGGTATCTGCGGACATTTTTACGCCGCCTGCTTTGGGGCGTTTGGTGATCGAAACTGCCCCCGATGAAAGTTCAGGATAGGTATAAGTTTTGGTTTGGGCAAAAAGCGAAAATGAGAGAAAAGCCGCCCAAACGAAAAATAGCATTTTTTTCATGGTCTTGAACATTTATTTTAAAACAAAACGTATTTTGTTGTACTAAATTCTTTTGCTTTTAGGAAAGTTCCCATACGCCCGCCAAGATAATAAAAAGGAAGGTCTGTTATTTGTTTTGCTTGAAAAAAAAGTTTAACTTTGCGGATTAAAAAATATAATAAAAATATGGCTTCACAACCTTCCTTGATTACGCGCGATATTGCTCACATGATCAAACCTACTGGTAATGTGTATGAAACGATTGTCGTAATTTCTAAACGAGCTCGCCAGATTTCTTCTCGTACGCGCGAAGAACTTAGCAACAAGCTGTCTGATTTTGCAAGTACGGTTGATAATTTGGAGGAGGTATTCGAAAATAGGGAACAGATCGAAATTTCCAAATACTACGAACGCCTACCCAAAGCAAGTACGCTGGCAACAGACGAATTTCTTGAAGGTAAATTGAATTTTACACGCCCAGAAGCCGAAGAAGTTATAGTTCCTGACAATCTGGACGATTAGTAAATGAATTTTGGTATAAAAAAACCTTATAAAATCATAATTTATAAGGTTTTTTTTATTTATTTTTTCATTTCTGCCAAACTCTCCTCAAGAGGCGAGGTATCACCGCCGTTTGCTTTTTCGTGAGCAATCGCTTTTTCTTGCCACTCAATGGCTTTCGCTTTTTCGCCCAATTTAAAGAGCAAATGTGCGTACGTATCGATATAACTTGCTTGATAATCGAGCTGTACTGCCCGTTCAGCCCATTTTCCTGCCGCCTGTAAATCCGCCTTTTCTGCCAAATTTTCATAAAAGTTCCATGCCATTTGGTTCAAATTTTTGGCGATTCCTTGCGAATAAATGCCTTTTTTGACATATTCGACAATCATGGCAAACTGTTCAGGATTTGCCGCCGAGTCCAGCTGTTGATATTTTCCCGCCCTGTATTCGGTATAAAATTTGTCCGATTCGGCTTTGTCTTTAGCTTTCAGTTCCGAATCGGTCATAGAAAACAAAAATTGTGAAACGTATTTTTTGCCAATTTCAGCATATTTTGGCAAGTTTTTCCCCGCAAAATGATAATCCAAATGAAAGCCCATTTCGGTTTGATCCCAATCTTTACCCAAATCCACATCACCCAAACTCATTTTTTTCAAAGTTGCCAAAAATTTCTCCAAATCCTCCATATTTTGATTCTGGGAAGCATTCTGATACACTTCGAAACACACTTTCATGACTTTTTCCTTTACTTCCTCTCTCTCCATCTCGACAGGGTATATTTCAGGCATTTTTCCCCAGTTGGTAGCCAACAGATCGAAAGCCTTCGAGTCCATTTTCGTTACATTTTCGGCAATGAGTTTCAAGTTTTTTGGACTATTACGTTCATTTTCAGGTACTTGCCCTATGTATTCCTCCAACATCTGGCTATTATCTAAGCCCAAACTTGTTCTTTTACTAATGTATTGTTCCAAAAAAGCCTTTTCACGTTTGCCTGCTTTGTATTCGTTTTCGAAAACCGCCATAGGTTTGTAATCTTTGAAAAAATTAGCCGCTTTTTCGCCTTCAGCGATGAATTTGTCGGGAGGCATTGCCCCAAGACTTCGATAAACCAACTCGCCATCGGGACTTACGAACAAATAAGTAGGGTAGGCTTCTACTTTATAGAGGCTTGCCAGCTCGATTCCTTCGCCTTTTTCAGCATCTATTTTAAAATTTACAAACCATTTATTGTATTTTTCCCCTACGGCTGGATCGGGGAAAACCTTTGCCGACATGGTTTTGCAGGGACCGCACCAAGTTGTAAAAATATCCACAAAAACCATTTTGTTTTCCTTTTTGGCTTTCGCCAAAACATCGTTCCAAGCCGATTCCTCGAAACGCATACCCTCTTGTCCAAAAGATAATAAGCTGAAAAACAATAGATTAGCTAACACAAAATATTTTTTCATTGTTGTTTTAAAAAGAGTTTGTCATGATAACGTAAAGTGCGAAATTTCTTTTAATTTATCAAATAAATTTATTGAACCTACGCCTTTTACACATGAATTATTGATGTTTGGTATAAAATGATCTATATTTGGGCGTTGAATAAATATAATTTATCAGAAAACGTATGTATTTGCAAAAATTTCGTCTCCAAAATTTTAGACTTTTCGAAGACACCACTTTTTTTTTCGAAAAGGGTTTTAATATCATTATTGGTAATAATATGACAGGCAAAACTTCCATTTTAAAAGGAATTTTGTTAGGTGGGGCTTATTTTATTTCTCAAATAAGCAATATTACAAAACCACTGATTGAAAAAGAAGATATAAGATTAAGAAATTTTGGAAGGAATATAGAACCTCAATTAGATGTTGTTTTAGAGTATAATTATGATGTTTTTGATAAAAAAATTTCTTGGAAAACAGTAAAAAAAGGTTTAAAAACCATGACTAAACAAGAAAATCAATCAGAAATACTCGAATTATGTAAAAAAGTAAAAAAAAATGTTCAAAATAATGAAGACATCATTTTACCAATCCTTGCCTACTACCCAACAGAAAAAGACTTGAAAGATGTCTTTTATTGGAGTACTTCTTTAGGTTCTCGATTGGACGGCTACGCAAATGCGACTTTAGCTACCAAAAATTATCAAGAAATCCAAAATTGGCTGATTACCAAACAAATCAAAATAAATAGTAAAGTTAATGATTTTGTCAAAGCCGAGTTCGAATTTAATTTGGTCAAACAAGTTTTATTAAATGTCTTAAATTTAAAAGATTTGTTTTTTGATATTGACTTACAAACTGCAAGTCGCAAGCTCAAAGATTTTATTTTACACTTTGAACTCCCTGACGGTCGAGTTTTACCTGTTTCGGCTTTGAGTAGTGGATATAAAATTATTTTTGCAATGGTTGGTGATTTGGCGGTGCGGTGCGTGCGTCTGAACCCTTCTTTGGGTGAAGAAGCCATTATCGAAACCAATGGAATAGTGTTGATAGACGAAATCGATCAACATCTGCACCCGATTTTACAGCAAAAAATTGTCAATATTTTGAAAACAACTTTCCCAAAATTGCAATTTATTGTAACGACTCACTCACCGCATATTGTAGCTTCTGCTGAAGCAAACGAAGTGATCAATTTGCCTGATATTGAACAGTTTGAGGCTTTGAAAGGTGAAATTAAAGCCGATGAACGGTCTTATCAAGGCTGGCAATTAGAGTATATTTTAAGAGATGTGATGGCAATGAAAGAGAAAAATACTATTTGGTACGAAAAAACGGTTAATCCTATTTTAGACAAAATAGAAATGGCTTTTGAGAAAAAAAACTTACAATCTTTTGAAACAGAAATTGATAAACTAAAGAAAATATTAAATCCTAACAATCCAATTCTGGCTTCTCTCGAAATCCAAAAACTCAGATTAAAACTCAAATGATACGAATAAAAAATAGGCAAACTAATTTGCCAAACAGTCTTATTGACCAAAACAAATACGATGGGGAAGATGTAAAAATAGCACTTTCAGTTATGTCAACAGGTTGTAAATGTGTGTATTGCGAACGCCTTTTGCCCAAATTAGACGAACTAAATACTCATGATATTCGAGCTATTGAGCATTTTTATCCCAAAAAGTTGTATCCTTTACAAAAATTCAAATGGAGTAATCTTTTTTGGGTTTGTAAAAATTGTAATTCTACCAAACTAAATTATGATACGCAAAACAATCCTTTTGTTCACCCTGAAAATGATGATCCTGAAGATTATTTTGAATATGATTATTCGCACCAAATAAAGGTGAATAAATTTTCGCCCAATGAAGAAAAAAATAAAAATACAATAGAAAGAACTATGGGAAAACGGGTTTTAGAAATTACTTGGGGCAGTGTAATTTTGTTTCAATTTCAGATGTTTGAAATTGATTTGGAAAAGAATTTAAAAAAATATGAACGAAGTACAAAACAAAATACCAAATTAAAATATTTGAAACAAATTTTAGGCGTGATACAAGATTTAAAAATATTTGCCAATGATGAAAAAGAATATGCAGGTAGAAGGCGTTTTCTTATTCGCCAAAGCCTTGTTATTAAGGCAATTACACAAGAAATTAATCATCATCAAACCGAATTAGGTTTGTCCGAACCCTTTACTTGGGTTTGGTAAAATATAAAAACCACAAAAAACGAAATGGAACTGCGCGAATTTTTTTATAAACTCCGAAAATACGAAATCCGAATCCGCAAAGCCATCGATACGCAGATGCATGGCGACTACAATTCGGTCTTTAAAGGCACAGGTTTGGAGTTCGATGAGGTGCGAACTTACCAATATGGTGATGACGTGCGGACTATTGACTGGAACGTGTCGGCAAAAGGGCAAGGCGTTTTCGTAAAAACCTTCAAAGAGGAGAAAGAACAGAACGTTTTTTTTATTCTTGATGTAAGCGGTTCTCAATATATTGGCAAACCTGACCAACAAAAGATAGACATTGGGCGAGAAATATGCGGTGTTTTGGCTTTTTCGGCGGTCAAAGAGAATAGTTCGGTCGGGATTCTCTGCTATAGTGCCGAGCGCGAAAAATATATCAAACCCAAAAAAGGAATCAAACACGCCTTTGAGATCATTGCCAACATTTATCACATGAAACCACGCCACCTCAAGACCAATTTGACCAAAGCGATTAGTGCGGCACTTAGTATTCTCAAACGAAAAAGCATTGTGGTATTAATTTCAGACTTTGTTGATGAAAATTATGACCAAAAACTCAAAGCACTTGCCAAAAAGCATGATCTAATAGTTATTCATCTGTCTGATATAAGGGAAAAGGCACTTCCAGACTTAGGCATTGTGCCTCTAAAAGACAAAGAAACCCAACAAACTATCTGGGTAAATACTTCAGCTAAGATTTTTAGAGAAAAAGTCATTGGTTTTTTTGGTAAAAAACAGAAAGAACTCGAAACTTTATGCCATCAACATGGGGCTAACTACCTTTTTGTAGATACACACGAGGATTATATTCCTAAAATGGTCAAACTTTTTAATGTTCGCAATAGAGTTCGCAAATAAAACGTACAAATCGACTATATGATTACTGTAGCAGAAGCTAAAAAAATTGTTTTTTCTCAAAATATTGTATTAGAAACCGAAGACGTACCCTTCGATCAGGTTTTAGGAAAGATTTTAGCCGAAGACGTAGTAGCAGATCGCCCTTTTCCACCCTTTAATAGGGTCATGAGTGATGGTATTGCTATTGACTATGAGGCTTTACAGGAAGGCATCGAGTGTTTTGTGTTAAAAGGTATTCAAACTGCTGGAGAAATACCAAAAAAGGTAGCTAAAAGAAGCCATGCTATCGAAATGATGACAGGCGCAGTTCTTCCAGATGAGTTAAATACAGTTGTTCCTTATGAATTACTCTCTTTTGAAGAAAGAGAAGGAAAAAAAATAGTATTTTTTGATCAGGAAGGTATCAAAAAATGGTATAATGTACATCAAAAAGGTTCTGATAAGAAGCAAAATGAAGTTTTAATACCAGCGAAAACATGGATTACACCCGCCGAAATAGGTATTTTGGCAAGTGTAGGCAAACATAGAATTAAAGTTTATGAAATGCCAAAAGTTGCTTTGGTGTCTTCAGGCAATGAACTGGTCGATATAGATGATATTCCTCTTTCGCATCAAATCCGCCGTTCGAATTCTTATACTTTAGGGGCAGCTTTGAAAGAAATAGGTATAAATGTTGATATTTTTCATATTCCTGATGACAAAAATATCATTGCACAAAGGTTAAAATATATTATTCGTAACCATGATGTTGTAATTATTAGTGGTGGAGTTTCAAAAGGTAAGTTCGATTTTGTTCCTTCGGTATTAAAAACCTTAGAAATAGAGGAATCTTTCCATGAAATAGCCCAACGTCCTGCTCGACATATTTGGTTTGGGGTTCAGGAAAATAAAAAAGCTGTTTTTGGTATATCAGGTAATCCTGTTTCAGCCTTTATGAGTTTCCATGTATATATCAAACCCTTTTTATTTAACCTTTTACATACTAAAAAATCCATTCCACAAGCTATTTTAACTGAAAATGTAGTTTTTGAAAAGAATTTAACTTGTTTTGTGCAAGTAAAAGTAAGTGTGTCGGCGCAGGGCGAGCTATTAGCAAACCCCATTATTGGTAGTGGATCGGGTGATCTCACTACTTTAAATAAAATTGATGGTTTTTTGGAGTTACCCTATTCTATGAATATATTTAAAGTAGGTGAAAAATATCCTTTACATCTTTTTAGACCTATTTTTTAATCAATAAAGTTATTAAATTATGAAAAAAATTATCTTTTTATTGTTATTACTAAATTCTTTCTTTCTTTTTGCTCAAAATAAAGGAGAAACAAAAGGAATGTTTGAATATAAAGGCAAATTATATAGCTTTGAAGTCAATAATGAAACCCATGATGATAAAAGAAAGCTAAGTATAAGCCAAGCAGATGAACTAAAAAATGATACGCGCACTTTTTCAATAGTTTTTAGTAGCGGTTTGCGTATTTTGGACAAGCAAAAAGAAGCAGAAAAGACTTATCATGTATTAATTTTTTATGCTGAAAAAGCAAATAGCTATTCATGGCGTACCTTTCCGAAAGATTATTTAGAAGTTATTTTTAATTTTGTGGACAATTCCATTCTTTATATGGTTCATGGTAATGAAAATGGTAAAAGATTAAATGGAAAAAGAAGCGAAAACCCTGAAATAGATATGATTAAGACTTTTAAAATAGCCGATTTCTCTGAATCTTATGCTGAAGAAATTGCTGTTGATTATTTTATTGAGCATTTTAATAAATTATTTGTCAAATAAGAACCTATTTTCTAATATTATGCAACGTGCTTCTCATGCTTATTTGGGTGTTTGGATTGCTTTGATAATAATTCTCTCATGGTTGAGTCTTTTAGCTTTTAATTTGGCTTTTTATACTCCTGACGGGACTTCACCTTTGACTTATTTTCTTATTTTTTTGCAAACACACCTATATACAGGGCTTTTTATCAGCGCGCATGATTCTATGCATGGTTTGGTAAGTTCGAACAAGAGTCTAAATAAATACATTGGGAGAGTGGCGGCGGGGCTATTTGCCTATAATTTTTATGATCGCTTAAACCAAAAACACCATTTACATCACCGTTTTGTAGCTACAGAAGCCGATCCCGATTATTATGAAGGCAATTTTTGGGTTTGGTACTTCCATTTTGCTAAACAATACATCACCATTTGGCAGATTTTATTAATGGCTCTTACTTATAATCTTCTGAAGCTCATTTTTCCAATGGAAAATCTAATTATTTTTTGGATCATTCCTTCAATTCTTTCCACTTTTCAACTTTTTTATTTCGGAACTTATGAGCCACACAAAGGCGAACACTCCGCAGACAACCTGCACAAAGCCCGAAGCCAATCGAAAAACCATTTTTGGGCATTTTTGACTTGTTATTTTTTTGGTTATCACTACGAACACCACCATTCGCCCGCTACGCCTTGGTGGTTGCTTTATAAGGAAAAAGAAAAAACCAGTTAATCGATTCAAGTTGATGCGTAATGTGCCTAATGCCTTCTTAGAGATTAGAGAAAAAATAGGATTACTTTGGAACAGCTAAAAATTTATTCCTTGTCCGAAACTGCTATAACTATAGAATGGGGAAATAGCATCACGATGACTATTTATGAGCAAATTAGGGCATTTAATCACTTGCTCAAAGAAAAACCTTTTGTCGGTTTGGTCGAAACTGTGCCTGCTTATACTACGCTTACGGTTTTCTACAGTCCTGAACTGCTTGCGAAAAATACAGAAAATCCAACATTTTTTGTCCAAAATTATCTCGAAAAACTGCTCAAAGAACCCACAAATACCTACCTTACAGAACCGAATACGATCTCGATTCCTGTCTGTTATGATGTGGAGTTTGGGCTTGATATTCAGCATATTGCCGAAAATAAAGACATAACTGTCGAAGAAATTATTGCTATTCATCAAGGGCAAAATTACAAAGTCTATATGATGGGTTTTTTGTTGGGTTTCCCGTACATGGGCGAGGTCGATGATCGAATAGCCATGCCTCGCAAAACTACGCCTCGTCCTTTGGTGGAAAGCGGATCGGTTGGCATTGCGGGCAATCAAACGGGTATTTATCCGCTTAATTCCCCCGCAGGTTGGCAAATTATTGGCAAAACGCCTTTGCATTTGGTTGATTTTTCGAGAGAAAATCCATTTTTGTTGAAAACAGGAGATACCGTAAATTTTCAGGCTATTTCGAAAGAAGAATTTGGTATTTTGCAACAGAAAGAAAGCGAAAAGACGACAAAAACAACTGAAATTATCGAAAATCCCGATATAAGCGTTTTAAAAGCAGGTGTTTTTTCGACTTTTCAGGATAGGGGGCGGGCAGGTTTCCGAATGCACGGAGTACCTTCGAGTGGAGCAATGGATACGATGGCTCATCATCTTGCCAATGCTTTGCTTGGAAATCCGAAAAATGCGGCAACGATTGAATGTACGATGGGCGGTTTGCAAGTTCAGTTTCATACAAAAACGGTGATTGCAGTAACAGGAGCGGGAAATTTATGGATTAATGAAAAAGCGGTGGCATTGTATCAGGTGCATACGGTTTTTGAAAATGATACGGTCGAAATTCGTTTTACTAATCAAGGCTTGTGGACTTATTTGGCGGTAAAAGGCGGTTTTGCTACAGAAAGCATTATGCACAGCCGTAGTGCCGTTCCGAAAATAAAAATAGGAGAATTATTAAAAAAAGGCATGGGCTTAAATTTGGAAAAAGAAACTTTTACCCAAAAACCAAAAACAAATTTAGAAATCAAAATTCCAAATTTTGAAAAACATAAAACGATTCGAATGATTGAAGGGCAAGAAATAGATTGGATCGGTTCGGAAAGTCGGGAACTGCTTTATAATCAAGCCTTTAGGCTAAGTAATCGTTGTGATCGAATGGCTTATGTGTTGGAAGGGAAGGCTTTGGAATTGGTCATAAAAAAAGAATTGCTTTCGACCGCAGTGACGGCTGGGACTGTGCAACTTACGCCAAACGGACAACTGATTGTTTTGATGAATGACTGCCAAACTACAGGTGGATACCCCCGAATAGGGCAAGTGGCGGCGGTTGATTTGTCGGTTTTGGCACAACTCAAACCTTCCGATACGATTGATTTTCACCGGATTACAATCGAAGAAGCCACAAAATTATATCTCGAACAACAAGAAACTATCGATGACTATTTCCGTTGATTTGAATTGCGACATGGGCGAGGGCATGGCAAACGATGCCGCTATTATGCCCTATATTACTTCGGCTAATATTGCTTGCGGTTTTCATGCAGGTGATGAAAAAACTATGCACGAAACGATTAAATTGGCTTTGACGAATCGGGTACGCATTGGGGCGCACCCTTCTTTTCCTGATCGGGAAAATTTTGGGCGAACGGCTATGGAGTTTCCGCCCCAAGAACTTTTCGAAATCGTTAAAACACAAATTGAAATGTTGACAAAAGTGGCTTCTGAACATCATACCACGCTTCATCACGTCAAACCGCATGGGGCTTTGTATAATATGGCGGCACGAAACGAAGAAATAGCCACAACTATTTGCGAAGCAATCATAAGTTTTGATCCCAAATTAAAAGTATATGCGCAAAGCGGAAGCGCCTTGAGCAAGATCGCAAAAACCATGAAATTACAAGTATGCTATGAAGGTTTTGCGGATAGAACCTATCAACAAGACGGAACATTGACACCGAGAACAGAAAAAAATGCTCTTTTGCATACCAAGCAAGAAGTGATAAATCACGTATTGCAAATGGTTCAAAAACAGACAGTTACGACCGAGAAGGGCGAAATTCCTATCCAAGTCGATACAATTTGTGTGCATGGGGACGGTGAAAATGCCGTAACTTTTATTAAAGCCATTTACCAAACTTTGCCGCTTCACCAGATCAAAATACACTGAAAAAGTAGCATAGGCTTTAGCCTGTGCGGAAATTAGGCACAGGCTAAAGCCTATGCTACAGAAAATACACTTTTGGTTGAAAATACAAGCAATTTTATGAACCCAAAAAACACTTCAGCGTATTACGGTGCGGCTTTTTTGATGGCAACTTCTGCCATTGGACCTGGATTTTTGACAAGTACGACCGTTTTTACCTCCAAATTGTACGCAAGTTTTGGTTTTGCTATTTTGGTTTCGATCCTTATCGATATGATTGCCCAACTTACCATTTGGCGCATTGTTACCGCCGCCAATAAACCTGCTCAAGACATAGCAAACGAAGTCCAAAACGGCTTAGGTACTTTTCTTTCAGTTTTGATTATTTCGGGAGGCATGGTTTTCAATATTGGCAACATTGCGGGTTGCGGATTGGGCTTACAAGTGCTGTTTGGGCTTGATGTTACGGTAGGGGCGTGGCTAAGTGCGGGCATCAGTATTTTGCTTTTCGTGGTCAAAGATGCGGGAAAAGCGATGGATTGGTTTGCCAGAATATTAGGTTTTTTGATGATCAGTTTGATGTTTTATGTGGCAATTCGTTCAGAACCGCCTTTGTTAGAAACCGTACATAAAACCTTCATGCCCGATCAGGTTGATTTTATGGCAATTATCACCATTGTTGGCGGAACGATTGGCGGTTATATCACTTTTGCTGGAGCGCACAGGCTTTTAGATGCGGGAATTAGCGGGGCTGAAAACCGAAAAGAAGTGGATCGAAGTGCGATTACAGCTATCGGAGTGGCTTCTATTATGCGAATTTTGCTGTTTTTAGCCGCTTTAGGAGTCGTGATGCAAGGTTTCAAGATCGATAGTGCAAATCCTGCCGCATCGGTTTTCCAATTAGCCGCAGGGGATTTGGGATATAAGTTTTTCGGGATTGTGATTTGGGCAGCGGCGGTAACTTCGGTTATTGGCGCATCTTTTACCTCTGTTTCCTTCGCCAAATCTTTTCACCCAATTATTACCACAAAGAAAAATTATTTTATCATTGCCTTTATCATTTGTGCCACACTTTTATTTACGTTTTTTGGCAAACCTGTGAAAGTCCTGATTTTTGCGGGGGCTTTTAATGGCTTTATTTTGGCTTTTTCTTTGGGAATTATGCTTTTAGCCGCTACCAAAAGCCCAATCATGAAAACCTACAAACACCCCCGAATTTTATTAATTTTGGGCGTATTGGTAACGGTTTTACTATTTATTTTTGGTTCGATGACCATGTTTGAGGAGTTTCACAAGGTTATTAGCTCAAGCTCACCTTTTTTAAATGTACTTGATCTTTTACCACAACAATCGTAAAAGCCCTAATTTTAGGCTTATTTCGCAAGATTTCGTCTGTTTCGAGATATTTTCGTAATTGCGTTTCGGCTTCCAACTGCATTTTTTCCAATAAATTTTCTTCTTCTTTTTTCAAATATTTGACTTCAAAAACATATTCTGCATGAGTTTTGTAATTGTTTGGGCGAATGTACATTTCGATATCCGCATACCCGCCCACACTGGTTTCCCTTTCCGAAATAATGTAAAAAATGCCGCCCTGCATAGCGTAGGCAATGATTAGCATTTTGACATATTTTTCATCAAATTTCCGAAAATCACGATTTGATAAAATTTCCAAATTTTTTTGTACCAATTCGAAAAAAGGTTTTTCATTCCCGCGTGCCAAATCCATAATCGTAGGCATAACCCGATCCTCTTCGTAGGGCAATTCCGCCCTTTCCTGCAAGATATGGGCATAATATTCCCAGTACAATTCGGCAATCACAGCATTTGGAATTTTGAAAACAGGCATTCCAAGTTCATCTTCGCCTTTCAGGGTCAGATTGCCCATATAATAGAGCAAATTGACAAATTCCGTTCGCCCAAATGTTTTTTCGAAATTAAATTGGTAAATCTGCGGACAAGAAATTTCTTTTTCTTTCAATATTTTTTCCAAAACTTCCAGATTATCTTGCCAATTCGCTACTTCAAACATTTTTTTGAGTTTGCCATAATCAGGCATAATATTGGGGTCGAGAATTTGCTTTGGGTATTTTTGACTATGTTTAAAATCACTCAAGAAATACAAAACCATATCGGAGTTGTAAATCGTGTGGTTAATTTCTGGGTGAAACTTATAACCATTGTACTGTTTTCGTAAATCGTCCATAATTTGCGGCAAACGGCTTTTTTCTTCCAAAACCAAGAGTAAAAGTTCCTCGACTTCGGTTTCAGTAAAACCCATCATATCGTGGAAACGCTCCGATTTGGTGAGGTGCGTAACAATATTAAAACCGCTTGTAAAACTATCGAGTGTGATGGGCGAAACGCCTGTGATAAAAAAACGGTCGACCAGACCCGATTGCGTAGCCATTTTGACCACTTCGTAAAATTTGCGAACATAACCGTCTTGCGAAACGCTGTGTTTAAATTCTGACAAATCCCTGATCAAAATTTCGTTCGTAAAATGATCGTATTCGTCTATAATTAAGTAGATTTTTGCTGGAGAAGATTTTAGTGAAGAAAAAAACATTCCTATACAAGTAGCGGGGCTGGTTTCGTTAAGGATATTTTCTTTTGTTCGCACATCAAGAATAGGATATTTTGACATGAATTCCGACAAGGCAAACTTTATTCTTTTCAGAAATCCCTCAAAACTTTTTTCGTATGTGGGCGTATCGATCCCGCTAAAATCCATTTTTAGTACATGATACGAATTGGCTAAAGCGGTAGGATTTTTACCAATATAGTAATTGCCAAATACTTGATCAAACTTATTTCGGTGCTTAAGGTCGTAATAATATTCCAAAACCGACACAAAAAGGCTTTTTCCAATGCGGCGTGGGCGCAGAAAAGATACTTGGCGTTCATTTTCCAACAGCTCAATAAAAGGCGTTTTATCCACAAAAACGTACCCATTCGTAGCAATCTGTTCCAAATTGCTCAAGCCGTAGGGAAATTTGATATTCGATTTTAGCATAGCCAAATTATTTCAAACGTTCTATTTTTTCAGCAAAATAGGCGTTTTTTTCAGGATTTCGCTTGGAGAGTTCCTTATAAATCTCGATAGCTTTTGTTTTTTTGCCTTGTTTGGCATAAATATCCGCCAAGCGTTCCGAAACTACCAATTTGGCGGCATTCAAACGTTGTTCTGCTAAATCTACATTTTCTTCTTGTAGTACCCTTTTCTGATCAATGTGGATTGAGGGTTCGCTTTTGATAAAGCGCTCAATAATCCTATTTTGATACTCACGCGAAAGGCTACGATCTGTTAATAATTGTTCCATTTGTTCAAGCCGTATAGTATCCCAAAAAGTAGTGTCGTCCAAAGGCGGCAAATTGCGTTCCTGCAAAGCCTCGCTTTCGGCATGGCGTTCTGCCAAAAATTGCTCAAAAGATTCATCAAAAAAACTACGTATGTCCTCGTATTGCTCTATAGATTCGGTGGCAGGCTCGAGGCTATCAAAAAAATTTTTTTCCGTATCAAGCTGTTTTTGCGTGTTTTCCTGCTCGAAAGCCCGTATTTCGGTCTTATGCTCGATAAGTTCCTCTTTGTGTGATTGATAGGCTTCAATTTTTGCCTCAAAACTGGCTTCTTCAGTAGCCAAAGTGTCAGCACTCAAGCCCGAAGAGTCTGCTAAACTATCAAAAAAATTCTTTTCCGTATCGTCTTGATTTTCAGGCGTTTGGATTTCTTCAACAAAGGTCGAGGGATTTGTGCTAATTTCCAAACTTTCAGGGTTCGAAACCGTAAAATGCGCGCTACTTTCTTGATTTTCTGTTACTTGATCAAAAAAACTTGACTCTTTTGGTTCTATTTTTTCAAAAATAATTTCTTGGGACGTATTTTCGATTTCACTG
>JAAFHK010000003.1:0-15281 GCA_013297565.1 Cytophagales bacterium | reverse complement strand
GAAAAAATTGGGTTCTGGAATCGGGGTTTCCATTTTCACTTCTTCCAAATTTGTTTCGATTTCACTGAAAAAATTGGTTTCTGGAATCGGGGTTTCCATTTTCACTTCTTCCAAATTTGTTTCGATTTCACTGAAAAAATTAGGTTCTGGAATCGGGGTTTCCGCTTTCACTTCTTCCAAATTTGTTTCGATTTCACTGAAAAAATTAGGTTCTGGAATCGGGGTTTCCGCTTTTACTTCTTCGAAATTTGTTTCGATTTCACTGAAAAAATTGGGTTCTGGAATAGCGTTTTCCGTTTTCACTTCTTCCAAATTTGTTTCTGGAATTTGGTTTTCCGAAGCGCCTTTAGGTTCCGAAAGATTAGGAAACAAATCTTTTTCGCTTTCAACAGGCTGTTGCGTTTCTTCAGTTCTGCGTTCGGGCTTGTCAAAATCCAAAAAATCCATACTACTCAAAATATTTTCCGAACTTGCCTTTGTAGTGCCTAATTTTTCCAAAGCGTCCAAATCGTCCGTTTGCCATTGTGCCTTTTCTTCTTTTGCATTTTCCTGCGCCACAGTTGGCACAAAAGCAATATTTTGAACATATTGGAAAAGAACTGTTCGATTTGCTGTTCGGATCGCCGCCGCAGTTGTGTTTTCAGGCGTGGCATTCGCTTTATTTCGCAAAGCAAAAAAAGTTTGGCAAAAAGGATACTGCTCACACAGCGAATCGAGGCTGTTTGTTTTCGCCAAATCGGGCGCATTTTTGAGTAATTGGACGAGTTCGTTTTTGGATAAGTTCATAGGAATTGTTTGAGTCTTTTAGGCAACAATAATACAATTTTTTTTTACCAAATTTCATATAAACGAAAGAATTTAATAATCGAAACCGAAGCATCAAGGATCAGCAAGCGGTGTATCCAAACGTTTGCTTGGGGATTATTCAGGGCGAATTGGCTTGCGAACCACGCACCTACAGCCTGTCCGATGGCTAAAACGCTTGCTAAAAGCCAATCTATCTGTTCTTGGAAGGCATAAATAGCCAAAACAGGCAAAGAAAATAAAAAAACGGTTAAAATTTTGACCGCATTCGACTCGGCAAGGTTCATACGGGCTTTGAGAACCAAGACTCCCAAAATCAAAATTCCGACACCAATCATAATAAAACCACCATAAATGCCGACCAGAAAAGCCAAAAGCATATTCAAAATCGTCTTTCTTTCAATAATTTCGCTGTTTTCACGCAACCATTTTTCGGGTTTGAACAAAAGAATCACTAACATAAAAACCATCACCACCCCAATCGCCTGTTCCATCTGCTTGGCATCGAGCATGGTCGCAATCCACGCCCCGACCAGAGAACCCAAAAGGGCAGGCAAACTGAACCATGTCGTTTTCGCAAAATCCAATTTCCCGGCTTTGTGGAATTGGTATGCACCCGTAACACTTTGAAACACAATGCCTAATCTGTTTGTACCGTTGGCAAGTGTAGCAGGCAAACCCATAAACATCAGCAAGGAAAGCGTAATCATAGAGCCGCTACCCGCCAAAGTATTGATAAAACCTGCCACACTACCCAAAAATAAAACCGCCAAATATTCGTACCATTCAGTCATAGTGATCGTTTTTTTATGAGGATAGTTTATTAAATAATTGCCAATTTATTCAAAAATTTGACATTTTTTGCCTTAAAACAATTTTGTAGCCTACGAAACTTTTGCCGTAGTTGGCGAATATTTTTTCTAATTACTTGTAAAAAAGGGTAGTTTGTATTTCCTTTGTGAGATTTTTTATTATTTTCGTCAATTTGAATAACAAAGTTTAACAAAATTTCGTATAGCATGGAAATACAAGCCGCCAACGAGGAACATTACCACATCATTGCCCTAAAAGGTGATTTGGACGCAAGTTCTTCTATTAAGTTAGACACAGCCTTAGAAAATGCTATTTTAGCAAATCAAAAGGCAATTCTGATTGATTGCAAACTCTTAGACTATATTTCTTCGCCAGGTATTGGTGTGCTTACTTCACGCCTCGATGACTGCGAAACAAAAAATATAAGCATTGTGCTTTTTGCCATGAGTGAAAAAATCTACAATGTTTTTAAAATATTAGGCTTAGACCAATTGTTGCCCATTAAACAATCCAAGGAAGATGCAAAACTTTATGCCCATGATCTATAGTATCCAAGTCCCCTGCCGCAAAAGCAACCTTAAGCGAGTGCGTGCTTTTGTCGAAACGGTCTTAGAACGCTACTATATCAATCCTAATGAAGCCAACCTCATGGTTTTGGCAGTCGATGAGGTCTGTGCCAACCTCATGATCCACTCGCACCAGTGCAATCCTTCAGAAAGAATACAAATCAGGATAAAAGACGACAAAGAAGACCTTATTTTTGAAATACACGACCATACTGTTGAGTGTTTTAATATGCTCGATTACAAAACCCCCGATATGCAACAAGTCATCAAAGAGAAAAAAAATGGGGGCATTGGGCTTATTTTAGTTAAAAAAATTATGGATAAAATTCAAATCGAACGAGAAGGAAATCACAATATCTGTCGCTTGTATAAAAAAGCCTTGAATCCAAAGCCGAATGTTTAGATGAAAAAAAAATTATTTTTTTTGTGTTTCTTGTTTTCTTTTCAAAACCTTTTTGCTCAACAAGACGATATTTGGAAAACACTTTTTGAAGTAAAATATACGAATTGGCAGGAAAATTTCGCCCCGAAATTTTCCCCAAACATCAAAAAACTTGATGGAAAAATCCTTAGAATCAAGGGTTTCTTAATTCCACTTGACGAAAACCCTCGTCAAACCTATTTCCTATTATCTGCCTTTCCCTACGATATGTGTTTCTACTGCGGTAAGGCAGGACCTGAAAGCGTAATCGAGGTGCGTTGTGCCAGCCCTATCAAAACCTCAAAAGAACCTATCGTTATTGAAGGCAAACTCGAACTCAATGCGGACGATCCCGCCCATTTGTTTTATATGATCCAAGATGGGAAATTGGTAAAATAATAGAACTGAATTAATTTTTCAAAACCCTAAAAATAGGCTTATTATGCCAAGTGTGCTAATTATTGACGACGAACGCCCTATCCGTTTGGCTCTGCGCGAAATTTTGGAGGACGAAAAATATACAGTCGACGAAGCCAAAGATGGCGAGGAAGGATTGGCTAAAATCCAAGAACACGATTACGATATTGTGTTGTGCGACATCAGAATGCCACGCCTCGACGGGCTGGAGGTACTTGACCGAGCTATGGAATTGGGCAAGGATACGCAGTTTATTATGGTATCGGCTCATGGCAATATCGAAACTGCCGTAGATGCGACCAAAAAAGGAGCTTTCGATTTTATAGAAAAACCACCCGATTTGAACCGTTTGTTGGTTTCGATGCGCAACGCCCTCGACAAGTCCAAGTTGGTTGCCGAAACCAAATTTTTAAAGAAAAAAGTTGCTCGAAGTCTGGATATTGTGGGTGATTCTGAAGCGATCCGACAGGTCAAAGAAACCATCGAAAAAGTTGCTCCTACGGACGCAAGGGTACTGATCACAGGAGCAAACGGTTCTGGAAAAGAATTAGTTGCCCGTTGGCTACACGCCAAAAGTAACCGAGATAAATCTCCGCTGGTCGAGGTGAATTGTGCCGCTATTCCTTCGGAACTGATTGAAAGTGAGTTGTTTGGACATGAAAAAGGCTCTTTTACTTCGGCAATCAAACAGCGTTTGGGAAAGTTCGAAACGGCAAACGGAGGCACTTTGTTTTTGGACGAAATTGGCGATATGAGCCTCTCTGCGCAGGCAAAAGTTTTGCGGGCTTTGCAAGAAAGCAAAATTACAAGGGTTGGCGGCGAAAAAGAAATCAAGGTCAATGTGCGGGTTTTGGCGGCAACGAATAAAGACTTGCAAAAAGAAATCAAAAACGGCAATTTTAGAGAAGATTTGTACCATCGTTTGAGTGTGATTGTGATCAAAGTGCCTTCGCTAAACGAACGAAAGGACGATATTCCGCTTTTGGTAAATAAATTTCTGGACGATATTGCCAACGATTATGGGGCGGCGGTTCGCAAAATTACGCCCGATGCTTTGGCGAAATTACAGGAAATTGATTGGACAGGAAACATCAGGCAGTTGCGAAACGTAACCGAACGTTTGGTAATTATGTGTGCCGACACAATCCAAGCCGATGATGTGGTCAGATATGCCTTCAATACCTAAAAAATGCAAAACGGTCAGCCGAAAGGATTGACCGTTTTTGTTTGCCCAAAATCAATCCATTGTGAGTTTTTTACAAATAACTTTTGATGATATGATGAAAAACGCCCAAAATCTCTCGTAAATCAGTATAAACTTGGTTGTCGATATAAAAAGCATTGTTTTCGAAACGCAAAAATTTCCATTCTACGCCATCGGTGGCACAACCATAAAGCACAGGAAAATTTTTTCCTTCCATTTCATTGAAAAGCTTTGCTCCGTAAAGTTGTGCGGCACATTGGGCAATACCATAATCCATATCCTCGTTTTTTGCCTCGACAAGTGAAATAATAGGAGATTCTAAATAACAATACTACGGACATTATCAAGAAGTTACAAATAAAATATAGCATTTTTTAAATACTGATTATCACGTATTTATAAAAAATGTCCCTACTATTGTACTTAAAAAACTAATTAATTTCAAGTGAAAAAAATTATTGTCATAGGGGCAGGGGCGGCAGGTATGTATGCCGCTTATTTGCTGAATCGGCTTGAAGGAGTGGAAGTACAGGTTTTGGAAGCTAAAAACCAATATGGAGGACGGATTCGCACTTTGGAAGGGTTTGCGGATTTTCCTATCGAATTGGGGGCAGAAGAAGTGCATGGTCGAAAGTCAATTTTGGGCGAATTATTAGACTATTCCAAGACAGAACTGATCCGAGCAGAAACCGAAGGAGAGGATTATTATTGGTACAAAAATGAACTTATTTCGGAAACGGAATTGGAACAAAAGACTGATTTTCAACAATTTGCGGAACTTATAGAAAACCGTTGGGAATACGAAGGCGAGGAAATAAGTGTTCAGCAATATTTTTTTCAACAGGGTTTTGATCCGTATTTTTATGGTATTTTGGAGGGGTGGATAAGTACGGAATACGGAGCGCCGCTTTCCAAAATTGGCATGGCGAGTTTGGCGGACAGCGAAAGGCGTTGGAAGGCGACAGGCGGAAATTGGCTGATTCGAAACCGATCTTATTTGTCTATATTTGAGGAGGTTTTTGCTGAAATTTTGCCAAAAATCAAACTCAACGAAGCTGTACAAAGCATTGATTATCAAAAAGATACCGTTTTAATTCAAACCCAAAACCAAACCTACGAAGCTGATGCGGTCATTTTGACCGTTCCTTTGAGTATTTTGAAAAAAGGGAAAATTACATTTATCCCTGATTTATCAACCGAAAAACAGCAAGCCATCGAAAAAATAGGGATCGAAGCGGGCATGAAAATCTTTTTGCGTTTTGAAAAACGTTTTTGGGAGGAAGATACTTTTTCGATGTATGGGGGTGAAAATAGTGCGGAGTTTTGGGTAAGCGGTTTTGGAAAAAGTGCCAAAAATAATATCCTGACTACGATTGCGAACGGCGAACGAGCCGAATATTTTTCGGGTTTGGGCGAAAAATGTATTGATCTCCTGATTCAGGATTTGGAAAAAATGTTTCCTACGGAAAACGTAAAATCCTTGTTATCAGGCTTTTACATCATGGATTGGGGCAAAGAACCTTTTATCGAGGGACTTTATTCGTACCCTTCTTTTCATTCACAAAAGGAGCGCGAAATTTTGGCAAAAAACACCAAAAATAAGCTATTTTGGGCGGGTGAAGCCACGAACACCGAAGGACATTTTTCGTGTGTTCATGGGGCAATGGAAACCGCCGAACGCGCCGTAGCCGAAATTATCGAAATTGGAAAAATACAATTTTAGGTGGTTTGTTATAATCTATAAACATTTTTAACAACTATCTGATTTTGACAAAGTTTTTCATGATCTTTATCCAGACATTTCAAACTAAAAAGCAACACTATTTTAATATTATTGACAAAGAACTTTAAATTAAGTACCTTTGTGACGTAAAAACCAAACTAATGAAAAACTATGCAATTTGCAGACGTAAAAAACGACATCGCTTTTCGCAAAGTATTTGGCAATGAGAATCGGAAAGAAACGCTAATTTCTTTCCTCAATGCGGTTTTGGCTTTTCGAGGCAAGCAAAAAATCGTTGCAGTAAAAATCATGAATCCTTATCAACTACCTAAATTGCGGGGAGGAAAGGTAAGTATTATTGATGTGAAAGCAACCGACCAAATTGGGCGGAATTACATTGTGGAAATGCAAGTTGGAGAATTGGACGGTTTTGCCAAAAGGGTTTTGTACTATTTTTCCAAATCGTATAGCGAACAAATCAAGCGAGGCGATTTTTACCGCAAACTCAATCCCATTATTTTTATTGGTATTTTGGATTTTACTTTCACGATCAATGCCAATTACATCAGTCGCCACCAAATTAGGGACGTAGAAACCCACGAACAAAGCCTCAAAGATGTGGAATTTAATTTTATTGAATTGCCTAAATTCAACAAAGAATTGCACGCATTGGAAACTTTGACAGAAAAATGGATTTATTTTATTAAAAATGCCGAAAATCTTGATGTTATTCCTGATAACATAGATGATGAAGGTTTGAAAAATGCCTATGAAGATGCAAATAAACACACTTGGACTCACGAAGAATTGGAGGCTTACGATTATGTTTTTATGCGAGAAGAAGACGAAAGAGCTAAGTTTGACCAAGCAGAAAAAAAAGGCAAGGCACAGGAAAAAATTGAAATTGCTAAAACTATGTTAGCAGATGGTGAAACTAACGAAAAAATAGCAAAATATACCGGCTTAAGCCTTGAAGAAATAGAGGCTTTGCGAGGGGCTTTATAAATGAGTGTTTTTGCCTTTGCAGGTCAAAAGACTTGCAAAGGCAGTTCAATTTTAAGCGTTTTTATCGTACCAACGAATTAAAGACAAAAATTCTTGTTTTTAAACATTCTTATCATGCCAAAAATTAAACACAAAAACCAACCACAAAACCCGCGAATGATCTTGTTTTCCTGCCAAATGTTCGCTATATAGCCTTTCTACATAGGTTTGTTCCACGAAATCATGTTTATAATATTTGTTTTCGACCAGATAGGATTTAATCAGTTCGCTTTCTTTTATCCATTTCGAGATTGGGACAGCAAAACCTTTTTTGGAACGATAAATATTGCCTTTTGGAACGTATTTTTCGGCAATTTTTTTTAGAAAATACTTGGTTTCCAAACCTCGAATTTTTTGATCATCGGGCAGGCTCAAAACCAAAGGCACTAAACGAAAATCGAGGAAAGGGTTGCGAACTTCGAGGCTGTTCATCATAGAGGCGGCATCTACTTTCGTCAGAATATCATCAACCAAATAGGTTCGCATATCGGTCATTTGCACTTCCAAAAGCGAATCTTCGGGCTTCGTTTCGATCAGTTTTTCGTTCGAAAGAGGCGGAAATTTGAACAGTTTTTGGCGCTGTGTTGGGTTCGTTTGTGAAAGCCAATTCAAATGTCGGCGAGAGGCTTCGGGGTGATAGTCGGATATAAATTTCTTGATTTTAAAGCCCCAAGACAGGTTTTTGTCGCTTGCAGGAATGAATTGGGCGAAAAAACGCAAACCGCTAATTACAAAATTGGGCACATAACTCGAAATTTTATAGGCTTTGTAGGCATCATATCCGCCAAAAACTTCGTCAGCCGCATCACCCGAAAGGGCAACGGTAACTTTCTGCCGAGTCATTCGGGAAAGCAAAAAAGTGGGTAGGAGGGACGCATCGCCAAAAGGTTCGTCAAGTTGGGCAATGATCTGCGGAATCAGGTTTTCGTCAAGTTCCAAAACTTCGATGTGATGACGGGTTTTGATGTGATCGGCAACTTGCTTGGCGTAGGGCAATTCGTTAAAACTTTCCTCTCGGAAACCTATCGAGAAAGTATCAAAATCTTGCTTTTTTTGGGCAATAATTGCCGAAACAAGCGAAGAATCTACGCCGCCCGACAGGAAACTCCCGACAGGCACATCGGAAATGAGCCGAATTTCTACGGCATTTTCGAGCAAAGCGGGGATTTGTTCGAGGCGTTTTTCCAAAGGAATTTTCGAGCAGGTTTCGATTTCTTTTTCCAAATCAAAATACTTTTCGAGGCGCGCTTCACCCGTTTGGAGGTCGAAAAACAAATGATGGGAAGGCGGAAGTTTGTGTATTTTCGTGAAAATACTGCGGTTATTAGGAATATATTTTTGGTAAAAATAGCCTTGCAAACTTTCTGTATCTATCTGTAAATCAAGCTGATGCGTTCGAATGGCTTTGAGCTCGGAACTGAAAATGAGTTTTTTCTGGTCATGATAATAGTACAAAGGTTTCACACCAAACCGATCTCTTGATAAAATCAATTTTCCTTTAGCCTGATCGTACAGGCAAAATGCCCACATTCCATTCATTTTTGGGACAAAAGCCGTTCCCCATTCGGAGTAGGCGTGCAGGATTACCTCCGTATCACTTTCACTCTCGAAGCGGTGTCCCAAGCCTTCGAGTTCGCGCCGTATTTCCCAAAAATTATAAATTTCACCATTGAACGTAATCCATACGTTTTGGTACTGCATGGGTTGCGCGCCTTTTTCGGACAAATCCAAAATAGACAAACGGCGATGCCCCAAAGATACGCTTAGATCGACCATGCTCCCTTCGGCATCGGGACCTCGGTGGCTGATTCGGTCGGTCATTTTTTTGAGTAGGGCTTCGTCAGCCCAAGAGAAACCTGCAATACCGCACATACGAATTTGGATTTACATTGATTTATGCAAAGTAAAGCTATATTTTTGAGTATTTAAAACGGCTTTTCTTAAAATGATACTAAAAATTGGTAAAAAAATAAAAGATTGGCTAAATTCTTATTGTTTTCGGATCACTCCCACTAATTCCGCAATTTCCTCCTCTGTATTAAAATAATGTACCGATGCCCGCACCAAACTCTCCAAATTTCGATTTTTCATATCGAGCAAGGTACTTTGTTTTTTGGCAAGAGAAACATTGATATTTTTAGCCTTAAGCGCCTGTAAAATAAGTTCAGGGCTTTTATTTGCCATTTCAAAGGTTACTATTCCACATAGTTTTTCTCCCCGATCCCGCACATTAACTCCTTGTATTTCAGATAGTTGCTGACGCAAATTTTTAGAAAGCATCTGGATTCGTTCCCAAATATTTTCCAAACCAAGCTGTAAAGCATATTCGGTTGCCTTGCCCAAACCCAAAAGTCCGCCCCAATGATTCTCAAAATTTTCGAAAACCTGTGCGTTAGGCTGTAAGGTGTATGTTTTTTCATCTGTCCAACTTGCCGAACGCCCATCAAGAAAAATAGGACTAAGGAGTTTTTCGTCAAGAAGTCTTTGATTTAGGTACAAAAAACCCGTTCCACGCGGCGCACGCATATATTTCCGACCTGTGGCGGTCAGAACATCACAACCAATTTTCTGAACGTCAAGTGGCATTTGCCCGACCGCTTGGCAGGCATCAAGCATATACAAAATGCCGTTTTCTTTCGCAATTTTGCCTATTTCTTCCACAGGATTCACCAGACCGCCTGCCGAAGGAATATGGGTAATGCTAATCAGTTTTACCTTAGAGTCGATCATTTTGGCTAAGGCTTCGGGCGAAGTTTGCCCAAAAGAATCATCAGGAATAATCTCAATCTCAATTTCGTGGCGTTCCTGAACTTGCAAATAACTCAAGTAATTCGTAATATAATCGGCACGCGAAACCAATACTTTGTCGCCTTTTCGGAAAGGGATCGAGAAAAAAACTTTTAACCAAGCCAAAGACGCACTTTGTAAAAGCGCAATTTCGGAAGGCTGGGCGTTGAGCATTTGGGCTAAATGTTTGTAAATGAGGCTAATATCGTCTTGATATTTTTCCATAGTTTCGTAACCACCGTAACGGATTTCGTCGTGCAGATAGTCCGTCATGGCGTAGGCTACGGGTTTGGGCAGTAGGGAAGAACCTGCATTGTTAAAATGGGCTACATATTGTACTCCTTCGGTATTTCGGCGAACAGCATTGATGTCGATCATGATTTTAAATGATTGATTATGAGGATTTTATTTTAATTTTTTTACAATATGATTAATATATTCGGTCATGTATGCCCCGTTATGCGCCCCAAACCAATTCATACTTAGGGTTTCGTAGGCTTCCAAATCGTACCACTCGTCGGCAGTGATGTAACCAATATACCCCCCATTAAAACTTGTGAGCATGATATTTTGATCAGCCTTAGAAATTTTGGACATCAGTTCGCCCGAAAAATCACAAGGCGTACCAACCAAAATTGTTTTACCAATTTGCAAAAATGATAATTCGGCAGGATCGTTCCCAACCAAAAGATGGAACAGATAAGGACGGAAACGAATATCCTTATGGATTCGAAAATGCGGTTCGTTCAGCGGCAAAGGCAATCTAAAGGCTTGTAAATCAGGGTTTTGTTCGAAACTACTTGAATCAAAATTATATTTCTGTGCCAAGCCTTTTGCCATGAAATTAAGCCGTTCTTCAGATTTCAAGTTGCCTCGTGTGCAAGCCTGACTCCCGACCGCCCCCGCCATGTATGCCGCAAAATCGTTTGTTTTTTCGAGCTCTGCCACCAAAGCCGCAGGATAATCGCCCGAAAGTTTCGAAGAACCCGAACCGTAACAGGTAGCATGAGCCGCAAAGGTGCAAAGAATGGCTTTTTTGCCCGATTTTTTTTCGAAAACCAACCAACGAAAATACGGATCGATTGTGCCTTCGTCCGTAAGCCTGTTTTCCACAAAATCACGTGCTTCTGCCTGCCCAAAGCCTATTTTTCCCTTTTCCAAACTCTTTTCCGCCTTGCTAATTGCCCTAATAATGGCTTCTGTAATCATGTCAATAATTTCGGGCTGGTACTCACCCGCAATCATATAACCCGCAAAAGTATCGCCCCAAGCCCCTAGGCTACTGTGCGTATGCGTAGCAGAAAGGTAGGTTTTTTCTAAACTAAAGCCTATTTTGGGCAAACGTTCGGCAAGGGCTTGACGCACCAAAGGCGGAACAATCAATAAATCTGCCGTTATTACGGCTATTTTTTCCCTCGAATTTTTGAGAACAAAAGCCCGCACCCAAACCGAATCTGCCATGCTTTCAAAAGGCTTGCCTTTTCGGGCGCTATAGCCGCTTAGGGGAACAGCAAACGAAGGCGTGATCGACTCCCTTGCCCACGAAACTTGAATACTATCAAAAGGATTGTTTTTTTGAATAATAGCCTGTTTTTTTGACCAATTTTCGATATTTTGTAGAGCATTTTGGTAATATGCCGTTTGCTTATAAGGTGTTCGATCCACCGTATCGAGCATAGCGATTGCCAACAGGAGCAAAAAAAGAAAGAAATAGCCTAAGAATTTGATAGTTTTGAAGCCGTATTTTTTCATTTCCGAAAATAAAATTGGTATTTTATTCAATTTCACAAAACTACTTATTTTTTCCCTAAATACAAACCTTATAAATTCTATCAATTCTATTTGGTTTAAAGGTTTTTTATTTATAGCTTTGCCCCGCAATTTATTCATAGTCATTTTTTTATCTATTCCTACAGAAATGGAAACAAATACGTATCAAGGTATGCCTCGCATTGGCGATAAAGCACCTGATTTTGAGGCACTTAGCACGCAAGGCAACATCAAATTTTCGGATTATAACAAAGGGAGTTGGGTAGTGCTGTTTTCACACCCTGCCGATTTTACGCCCGTTTGTACGACCGAGTTAGTGGGTTTTGCTCAAGAAGAAGAAAATTTTAAAGCACTGAATGCCAAGTTGTTAGGCGTAAGTGTGGATAGTATCCATTCGCATATTGCGTGGGTAAATAATGTGAGGAAAAATTTGGGTGTAACCATGCGTTTTCCCTTAGTAGCGGATTTGGATATGAAAGTAGCCAAATTGTATGGTATGATTCAGCCAGGGGAAAGCCAAACTGCCGCTGTACGTGCCGTATTTTTTATTGACCCAAATGGTCAAATTCGCCTCATTATGTACTATCCGCTGAATGTTGGGCGAAATATGAAAGAAATTTTTAGGGTTTTGAAAGGTTTGCAAACCGTTGATACGCACAAAGTAGCTTGTCCTCTGAACTGGACTGAAGGCGAAAAAGTAATTGTTCCTGCGCCTAAAACCATTGCCGAAATGGAGGAAAGAGAAAAAAGTGGCTATGAAATGGTTGATTTTTATTTGGCAAAGAAAAGTATTTAAAAAAAGTATTGTTTTAAAAAGTATGTTTAGGAAACCAGTTTTTGAATTTCTAAACATACTTTTTTAGAAATGCTTTTTTACTTTTTTTCTGCCCAATTCGTCTTTTTCTCTTGCCGCTTTTTGTCCCAACAAATTTTCCATTTGTTTTTGCAAATTTTCCATTTGCTTTTCCAAATTTTCCATTTGCTTTTCCAAAGTGGAATAATGGGTTTCATTTTTTTTCAAAACCTGTTTTGCCAGTTCCTGCGTAGCCGAAAACATTGAGCATGGAGATGGCATCATAGTCGATAGTATGAAAATCATCAACATATTTGCCATACACGAACAAGTTTTCAGGTTTTTGATCCATTTTTACCACAAAGCTATTTTCATTGATCACTTCCCAAACCGCTATTTTATCTTCCGTTTTTAAATTCATGTTTTTTATTGGTTTGCACGCTAAGTTCTTGATTAACAGGATTATAAGAAAAATCTTTTGCCAATTCAAAAACATTCGGCACAACGTTGTGATCGAAAGAAACGGCTTGCGGATACACTTCTCGAGTATAAATTATATTTGCCAAAATATAAAACTTGTGTACTTTTACTTTCCCAAAATCCATTAAATCTCTACTCTTTATGCCTACACCCGATTTTATTTTTCACGTTACTGCGCGCAGTTCTTGGGAAAGCCAAAAACAAAGCGGTTTTTATGCCGATCACAGCCTTGAAACAGAAGGGTTTATTCACTGTAGCTCCAGCGAAGCCCAAGTAAAAGGCGTTTTGGAACGCTATTTTGTAGGCAAAACAGGCTTGGTCGTTTTACATATTGCCCCTGCTTTGCTCAAAAGCCCTTTGAAATTCGAACAAGCTACCAATGGTGAGTATTTTCCACATATTTACGGCAAAATCAATACCTATGCGGTCGTAGGAGTCGAACCTATATGAGCGCTTTTTTTGGCATTTTTTACGCCAACATTTTCTCAAAAAAAGCCCATTTTTTAAAACAACCTGCAAATTGTCAGATTGAACAGGTCAAAATGGCAGTTTTTTGCTATTGGCATACAAAATGATAAAGTTCTTTATGAAACCTAATTAGGGGTCTAATTGGTGGAATTTCACACAAAAATTTATTGTTAAACCTAAAATAGATAGACTGAAAATGTCAAAAATTAATGTTCGTCCATTAGCAGATAGGGTTTTGGTAGAACCCGCCCCAGCCGAGCAAAAAACGGCTTCTGGCTTGATTATCCCTGATACCGCCCAAGAAAAACCTCAAAAAGGAACGATTGTGGCTATTGGCTCTGGCAAAAAAGATGAGCCTTTGACCGTAAAAGTGGGCGATACAGTGTTGTACGGCAAATATGCTGGTACAGAAATCACTGTTGAAGGCAAAGAATATTTGATCATGCGTGAATCGGATATTTTCGCAATCGTTTAAATTTCTTTAGCATACCCTTTAGGGTGTGTAAATCATTTTTTTTAATTCTAAAACAAAAAACTTTTTATAAAAATGGCAAAATCTATTGTTTTTGATATCGAAGCAAGGGACAAACTCAAAAAAGGCGTTGATGCTTTAGCAAACGCCGTAAAAGTTACCTTGGGTCCAAAAGGTCGTAATGTGATTCTTGACAAAAAATTTGGCGCACCTACTGTTACTAAAGACGGTGTTACGGTGGCTAAAGATATTGATTTGAAAGACCCTATCGAAAATATGGGTGCGCAACTTCTCAAAGAGGTTGCCTCAAAAACTGCCGATAGTGCAGGAGACGGCACAACAACTGCCACAGTTTTGGCTCAAGCTATTTATGGTTTGGGTTTGAAAAACGTAGCGGCAGGTGCGAATCCGATGGACATAAAAAGAGGGATCGATAAAGCGGTCATCAAAATTATCGAAAATTTGAAAGCCCAGTCAAAACCTGTGAGTTCTTCGAAAGAAATCGAACAAATTGCAACCGTTTCGGCTAATAATGACGAAGAAATAGGCAAAATGATTGCTACGGCAATGGACAAAGTAGGTCGTGATGGTGTAATTACCGTTGAAGAAGCACGCGGCACACAAACCGAAATCAAAACCGTAGAAGGTATGCAATTCGACAGAGGCTATCTTTCGCCTTATTTTGTAACTGATGCCGAAAAAATGGAAGCTGATTTGGCAAATCCATTTATTTTGATATACGACAAAAAAATTAGCAACATGAAAGAAATGTTGCCTGTTTTGGAAGCCGTAGCCCAAACAGGTCGCCCACTTTTGATCATTGCCGAGGACGTAGAAGGCGAAGCATTGGCAACATTGGTAGTGAATAAAATCCGTGGTGCGCTGAAAGTAGTTGCCGTAAAAGCCCCAGGTTTTGGCGACCGCCGCAAAGCCATGCTCGAAGATATTGCTATTTTGACAGGTGGCACTTTGATTGCCGAAGAAAGAGGTTACAAACTCGACAGCGTTACTTTGGCGTATTTGGGTACAGCAGAAAAAGTTTTGATCGACAAAGACAACACCACTATCGTAAATGGTGCTGGCAAATCTGAAGACATCAAAGCGCGTGTAAGCCAAATCAAAGCACAAATCGAAACGACAACTTCAGACTACGACAAAGAAAAATTGCAAGAACGCCTTGCCAAATTGTCAGGTGGTGTAGCTATTATCTACATTGGTGCGGCTACAGAAGTTGAAATGAAAGAGAAAAAAGATCGCGTAGATGACGCTTTGCACGCTACTCGTGCGGCTGTTCAAGAAGGAATCGTTGCGGGTGGTGGTGTTGCCCTGATCCGTGCAAGTGCGGCTTTGGACAACTTCAAACTCGAAAACGAAGACCAAAATACAGGCGTGGCTATCATCAAAGCCGCTATCGAATCTCCTTTGCGTACTATCGTCTTGAACGCTGGCGGTGAAGGTGCGGTAATTGTTCAAAAAGTAAAAGAAGGGAAAGGTGATTTCGGTTATAATGCTCGCGAAG
>JAAFHK010000299.1 GCA_013297565.1 Cytophagales bacterium | reverse complement strand
GTAATAAGGAATTGTTGGCTTTTGCCCAAGGCTCTTGTTCATCATTCCATTTCTTGAACTCTGCCTCGTCATCTACAACAATGATCATACGCATCGCAAAGTGTCCGCTACCGCAAATTTCCGTACAAGCCAATTCATAATTGAAATTTTTATATTTCGGTTCATTGGTTTTAGGATCAATTCGCTGCCAATTAGGGTCTTTGCTCAACTCCTCACGCATTTCTTTAGTGGTTTTGGTTGGAACAAACCAAAATGAAGTCGGCATACCTGGCACAGCGTCCATTTTTACCCTAAAATGTGGCATAAAAACACTATGCAGTACATCTCTTGCTCTAATTTTTAACAAAACATTTTTTCCTTTTGGAATATGAATATCACGCGGAATAAAATCATCAAAATTGTCAGGATCAGTAAAATCCATGCCCATTGAATTTGTAGCATCTATCTTACGAAAATCGTATTTACCAATTTTTTTGTCTTTGCCTGCATAACGAACTTGCCAATTAAATTGTTTGCCCATAATTTCAACTTCTACCCTATCAGCAGGGGCAGGAGCAGTAATATCTGACCAAACTTTAAAACCACCAACGACCAAAAGTGTGAGTACTATAGCAGGAACAACCGTCCAAAGTATTTCTAATTTGTCGTTGTGCGGATACCAATGCGCCCTGCGGTCTTCGCGAAAACGGAAAAAATAAGGTGCAAAAAATAAAACTACGTGAGTAAGCAAAAACACAACAAAAGTGATAGCTGTTGTTACCCAAAAAAGGTAATCAGTTCTTACACCATGTTCTGATGCGGCTTCGGGGAGGAAATCTTTTGTGGCTTCACCCGAATACCAAGCCAGTAAGCCAAAACCTACAAAGAAAAATACGATAAACAAAAAGCCGTTCAAGGTGTTACTAAAACCCACTCGTTTGTTCTCGTCTTTGCGGGCTACCTCAATCAGTGATAATACTCTGTACACCGTTGAAAGGAGGAGTATTACCAGCAAAACGCCAACTGCAATGAGTAAACCTGACATAATTGATTTGTGTATGGATACTTGTGATTAATTTTTTCTAAAAAACGAGACCTATATTTAGTTTAAAACCTTATAGGTTTTAAACTAAATATGATGATTTAAACTCTCCTCTAACATAGGGTGATTTTTGGCAATCAAAGGTGATTTTGCCAAATTTTTAGCCACAACAAAAGTAAAGAGAGCTAAATAAATCATGGCTAAACCAATTTCTAAAAAGCCAAAACCACCATTTTCTTTCAAAGTACCTGGTGTAATCATTAGGTAAAAATCAAGCCAATGACCAAACATCACGACCATACAAACAAACTTCAAAATACCAACTTTGCGTTTGGCATCTCTGGTCATTAATGACAAAAATGGAAAAAAGAAATTCAAGAAAATATTAACAAAGAAAAATTTGCTATAATAATCACTTGATAAACGTTCCAAGTAATAAGCCGTTTCTTCAGGAATATTGGCATAATAGATCAAGAGAAATTGAGAAAACCAAATATAAGTCCAGAAAACGCTAAAAGCAAAAACAAATTTGCCTAAATCGTGTAAGTGGCTTTCGGTTACAGACTTCAAATAGCCCATTTCTTTCAAAAAAATCACCCCCAAAGTAATCGTTGCCGCACCTGTTACAAACCAACTTGCGAATACATACCAACCAAACATGGTACTAAACCAGTGTGTATCGATGGAAAGTACCCAATCCCAAGCTGACATGGAAGAAGACAAAGCAAAGAAAATAATAAATAAGGTAGAAATGGTCTTTATTTTCCAAAAATACTTACTTGTTGTATGTTTTTCGAGGTCTTCCAAAAGTGAGTTTTTACGAATTGCCAAATAAAAAGCATACCAACCGCCCAAAAACAAAAGCATACGAATAATAAAGAAAGGAGTATTCAAAAAAGCCTGCTTTCCTGCAATAATGGGATCATAATTTGGCGTGTTCTCAATATACAATGAAGGATCAACCCAGTGAAAAAGTACGTGATTGCCTACAAAAGCATCAACCACAAAGACCAATAAAATCAGCCCTCCAATAATGGGTAAAAAACCTCCAAAGGCTTCAGGTATGCGTTTGACCAGCACCCCCCAACCTGCATGAGCCGCATACTGCAAAGCCACGAAAAACACTCCAACAATGGTAATACCTACGAAATAAATGTTGTTATGCCAAAAATTAACAACCAATCGATTAGTCCAGTGATAGCCGTGATGCCCGCTATCAACCGAGCCACTTTCTCCTCCACTAAACGCCAAAGCATGAGCATCATGACCACTTCCGCCAAGCGCCAACATAGCTATACCAATAGCAAAAAACACTACGCCTAAACCTAAGATGATAAAAATAGTTTTTCGAACCCCGTCCGAAAAGACAAAGCGCTCATCTAAGTTATGGTCTGTGTGATGTGAATGTTCTGATTTCATAATTAAAGAAATATTTTGTTCCAAAAAATGGTTTTCGATTTAACTACCTTTTTGCAAAGTTTGGACATAATGCACAATTTTCCAGCGTTGTTCAGGATTTACCTGACTTTTGTGCGACCACATTCTGCCTTTTCCGTGAGTAATGGTATGGAAAATATGACCTTCTGTCAAAGTTTTGTACCTACCTGTCGAATAGTTAGGCACACCTTTATAAACCGCCCCAACTTTACCATCACCTTTGCCTGTTTCCCCATGACATGGCGAGCAGTAAGAGATATACAAGGCTTTACCATCTTCCAAAACTTTGCCCGTTGCCGAATCCAAAGCAATTGGATTTTTTAAAATCCTTGCTGCCAAATCAATGCTATCCTTATGGAGGTCATAATTCAAAAGCGGCTGATCGGCTTTCAAAAATGGATTTTTTGTAACCGAAATGTAATTCTGGCGTGCTACCGTTTTCTCCACAGGACGGCGCATATTAATAAAAACTTTTCCCTTATAATCATTATAAGGTGTCGAATTATAGGCATTATCACCTGCGTCCGTGATTTGGGAGAAGGGTTCGTAGGCTACGGAATGATACATTTGCGGAGCAAATTCAGTACCCGAATCTTCGCCACCTGCTCCCATACAACCAAACACCCAAAACGCCATGCCTAATATAGTAAGCGAATAAAGTATATTTTTGAACATTTGCGTAAAATTTTTAAGTCTGTAAAAATTAGCGAATCAGTTTTCGTCCCGAAACCGTAACACCATTATTAAACAAATCGATCAAATAACCCATGAAAGTAGGATTATTTTCAGCATCTGTAAAATCTTTGCGGTATATTTCATCAGCATGAGATTCACTTAGAATCGCTTTAATATCTGCTTCAGCCAATTTGTTTTTTCCCAAATCAATCGCCATAACCAACTTGTCGTCAGTGGCTCGAATATCAAAAATGCGTGGCACTTTGAACAGACCCAAGCCTTGCGAAACAAAGAAAGTGAAAGACATACCAAATGCGGCAAAAAGCACCGTAGTTTCAAAAGTTACAGGCACAAAATCGGGAATGGCAATAAAAGATTTACCACCAATGATCATAGGCCAATCATAACCCAGCATCCAAGACTGCATAGTGATTGCACAGGTCGTTCCTAAAGCCCCAAACATAAAAGCCGCTTTTGGCATCCAAGAACGCTTGTAACCCAAAACGTGTTCGAGAGTGTGGATCGGATAAGGAGTATAAACTTCATGAATCTTTACTCCTTTGTGCCTAATATGTTCTACTGCGTGTAATAAATCATCTTGATCATTAAACACGCCTACCAAAAAATGTTTATTTGTTTCCATTTTTCAAAAATTCTTTATTGGTTCTCAGAAATTCCGTTTTCCTAAATATTAAAAAAACAAAATTTCTATTCAATGATTAATGTACAACCTCCTCAACCCTTTCGTTTTCAGGAATCCAGTCATTCGATATGGTGCGGCGTGCTTTATAAACTTTTGGATTCGAATCTTTCCAAACTGCTTTTACTTCTGCCATATTGATCACAGGGAAATATTTGGCAAATAAGAAAAAGAAAGTAAAGAACAAACCAAAACTGAATGCGTAACACATAATATCCCAAAGTGTTGGAGAAAACATCACCCAGCTCGATGGCAAATAATCCCTATGCAACGAAGTAACAATGATTACAAAACGTTCGAACCACATACCTATATTTACGACTATCGAAAGTACGAAAGTCATCATTAGGCTGGTACGAATTTTTTTAAACCAAAAAAGTTGCGGAGAAATTACGTTACAAGTCATCATTGCCCAATATGCCCACCAATAAGGACCTGTCATACGGTTTAGAAAAGCATATTGTTCATAAGGCACTTGCGAGTACCAAGCAATGAAAAATTCGGTTGTATAAGCAATACCCACAATAGAACCTGTAACGATAATGATAATGTTCATCATTTCGATATGTTCCATAGTTACATAATCTTCCAATTTATACACTTTACGAACTACCAACATCAAGGTTAATACCATCGCAAAGCCTGAAAAAATAGCCCCTGCAACGAAATAAGGCGGAAAAATGGTCGTGTGCCAACCAGGAATTACCGAAGTTGCAAAGTCCATACTTACTATAGTATGCACCGAAAGTACGAGTGGTGTAGAAAGACCCGCCAAAACCAAAGAAACAGCTTCGTAGTGCATCCACGATTTGGTCGAACCGTCCCAACCCAAACTCAACATACCATAAATAAAGCGCGAAACAGCACCTGTTGCCCTATCTCTAATGGTTGCCAAATCAGGGATAAGCCCAATAAACCAAAACACTAAGGAAACAGAAAGATAGGTACTAATGGCAAAAACGTCCCAAACCAAAGGTGAATTGAAATTTACCCAAAGTGAGCCGTAGGTATTAGGAAGTGGCAAACACCAGTAAGCCAGCCAAGTACGCCCTACGTGCATAAGGATAAAACTACCAGCACAAAAAACGGCAAAAATAGTCATGGCTTCAGCGGCACGGTTAATGGAAGTACGCCATTTTTGACGAAAAAGCAAAAGTACCGCCGAAATCAATGTTCCAGCGTGACCTATACCTACCCACCAAACGAAATTGGTAATGTCCCAAGCCCAATTAACGGTTTTGTTCAAACCCCAACGACCAATACCTGTCCAAAAAAGATCACCCAAAAAAGCCCCACCAACAGCTAACAAAAGGAAAGATAAACCAAATGCGGCAATCCAACTTTTGGAGGGTGCGCCCTCGACCTGTTTGCAGATGTCTTCGGTTACGTCTTTTATCGTCTTGCCACCCGTAATTAAGGGTTCTCGGACTGTTGAAATAACTTGCATAATATTCTATTTTTGTAGTTTAACTGTTTTTTTCCTCTTTGTCCTTGTTACGTACTTTGGTCAAATACCAAACATTTGGCTTAGTAGCTATTTCTTCCAAAACATTGTACGCACGACCTTTTTCCACTTCATGATCCAAAAGTGTAGAAATACCACTTTGCATATCGTTCAAATCACCAAAGACAATCGCATTTGATGGACAAGCCGAAGCACAAGCC
>JAAFHK010000298.1 GCA_013297565.1 Cytophagales bacterium | reverse complement strand
AATATGTAGCTATGGAAACCGATAGCGTAGCAGGTATGCCTATCGAACGCGGTGGAAGTGGCGATCCTTCACCTTTTACGGCTTTGGGTGTGTATATGGGTATGAAAGCCGCCGCCAAAAAAGTATTTGGTTCGGACAGTTTGGCAGGAAAAAGAGTTGCCGTTCAGGGAGTTGGCAATGTAGGAAAACACCTACTTGAATATTTGAAAAAAGAGAATGCCAAACTTTTTATTACAGATTATTATCCCGACAAAGCACAGGCAATCGCACAGGCTTTTGGGGCGGAGATTGTAGGAAAAGACGAAATCTATGACCTCGAAATGGATATTTATTCGCCATGCGCTCTGGGTGCTACACTCAATGACGAAACATTAAAACGCTTAAAAACCCCAATCGTAGCGGGTGCGGCGAATAACCAATTACAAGACGAAAAACGGCATGGGGATTTGTGTTTGCAAAAAAATATTACCTATGTGCCAGATTTCCTGATCAATGCAGGCGGCGTGATCAACATTGCGACCGAAGTACAAGGCAGTTATAACCCAAAATGGGCTACTACGCAAGTGGAGGCACTTTACGGAACAATCCTGAACGTTTTGGAAACGGCGGATAAACAAAAACGCAATGCTCAAGAAATTGCGATAGAACTGGCAAGCAAACGAATCCAAGATATAGCCCGAATAAAGGCAACTTATTAGACATCGTTCAAATTTTTAGCCCCATATATTCTAAATGTATGGGGCTTTTTTTTAAACCATTTCTCAAAAGAAATGTTATTTTTGCGAAAAATCTTTTATTCAAATTAAATTATTTTCCTTTTTCTAACAATAAAACATGGAAAAACCAGAAGAACAAGCTAACAAGCGCGAATTTGGCTTGAGTAGCTTTTCGGTAGATAATAGCACAAGCGTTTTTATTTTGATTTTTATCATTGTCATCATGGGCTTGCTTTCCTACACAGGAATGCCCAAACAGCAATTTCCTGAAATCGTTTTGCCTACGGTTTATGTTAATACGATATATCCTGGTAACTCCCCTGTTGATATCGAAAACCTCATCACTCGACACATCGAAAAAGAACTCAAGACCGTAAAAGGGGTTAATAAAATCAATTCGACCTCCATGCAGGACGTTTCGGTGATTATGATTGAGTTTAGCGAAGATATCGAAATAAGCAAAGCCCTGCAAGACTCAAAAGATGCGGTCGATAAGGCAAAAAAAGACCTTCCTAAAGACCTTGACCAAGACCCGTTGGTTCAGGAAATTGATTTTTCGGAAATTCCAATCATGGAAATCAACCTTTCAGGTGATTTTGAGGTGAGCAAACTCAAGGAATACGCCGAAGAACTTGAAGACGAACTCGAAGGCATGGCTGAAGTATCGAAAGTGATTATTTCGGGGGCTTTGGATCGGGAAATTCAGATCAATGCTGATATTCATAAAATGGACGCTATGATGGTTTCGTTTATGGACATCGAAAATGCGGTGCGTGGCGAAAATATTACGATGGCGGGCGGTGAAATCCTTACAAACGGTTTTAGGCGTTCTTTGCGGATTTTTGCCGAATTTCGAAGTGCAAAAGAAATTGGCGAAATCGTGGTAAAATCTGAAGATGAAAACACTATTTATTTGAAAGATATTGCCGAAATCAAAGATGGTTTTGTCGAAAGACAAAGTTATGCACGTTTGGCAACAGGTGATTTTATCCAAAAAGGCAATTTTCCTGTGGTTTCGGTTCGGGTAATCAAAAAAGGAGGTGAAAACCTGATCAATGCCGACAAAAAAATTCGTGAATTGTTGAAAAAAATGCAAGGAACGGTTTTTCCGCCCACTTTGAATTTGGTACTGACCAATAACCAAGCGGACGACATGAAAAAACAGGTCGAAAACCTTGAAAATAGCATTATTTCGGGAACTATTCTTGTGGTAGCCGTTTTGCTCTTTTTTATGGGCTTCCGCAATTCGCTGTTCGTAGGTTTGGCTATTCCGCTTTCTATGCTTTTGGCGTTCATTGTGCTGGACATGATTGGTTATACGGTCAATATTATGACACTTTTCTCCATGATTTTGGCTTTGGGTATGCTCGTCGATAATGCCATTGTGGTTATTGAGAATACCTATCGGCTTATGGAAAAGGAGAAATTTACGAATCTAAGGGCGGCGAAAGAAGGCGTAGGCGAAGTAGCGATCCCCATTATTAGCTCGACTTTGACAACCCTCGCCGCTTTCGTGCCTTTGGCATTTTGGGGTGGTATTTTGGGCGAATTTATGAAATATTTGCCTGTTACTTTGATTATCGTCCTTTCGGCTTCGCTTCTGGTAGGCTTGGTGATCAATCCTGTGATGGCGGCTGTTTTTATGCGCGTAGATGACGGAAACCCAAACAGGGGGCGCAAATTCCAATTAGGTTTCGGCTTTGGTTGTATGGCTTTGGCTATTCCTGCCTATATTTTTGGAGAAAACTATGCTTGGGGCAATATTCTGATGACTTTGGGGCTTTTGGGTGTAGGAAATATCTATTTTATGCGACCTGCGGCTCGGTATTTCCAAGACCGAATTTTGGTTTGGGTTGAAAATGGGTACAAAAAACTCATTCATTTTGCCCTAAGAGGTTCGAATCCGTATTTCCTTTTGGGCGGAACTTTCGTATTGCTTATCTTATCCATCGTTATTTTTGCCGCACGCCAACCGCTTGTGGTGCTTTTTCCTGATTCCGATTCTCCTTATGTCTATATTTATTTGGAAGCCCCTTTGGGAACGGACGTGGAGCAAATGAATAAACTGACCAAAGAAGCTGAGCAAAAAGTATTTAAAACCTTAGAACCGCACCAGAAAATAGTCAAATCCATTGTTACCAACATTGGTTTGGGAACGGGCAACCCGATGGAACGAAGCGGCGACAACGTAACACCTAATAAAAGTAAAATTTCGGTCGGTTTTGTGGATTTCGAGTTGCGGGAAGGCAAAAGTACGAACCTGATTCTGAACGAGTTACATGATGCCATGCGTAGCATTGCTGGTTTGAAAGTAACTATGGGCAAAGAAAGCGGAGGTCCTCCTGTGGGCAAGCCTGTGAGTATTGAGGTTACAGGTGATGACTATTTGATGCTGATCAAGCAAGCAGAAAAAATCAAGCAAACTATTGACAAAGCGGGAATCGAGGGCATGGAAGGTTTGAAAATAGAGTTGGATTTGGGAAAACCTGAACTGTTGATCAATATCGACCGCGCTAAAGCCCGCCGCTACGGACTCTCGACCTCGATGCTTGCCACTACGATCAGAACGGCGCTGTACGGCAAAGAAATTTCCAAACTCAAGGACAAAGACGAAGATCACCCGATAGTCGTCCGCCTTGAAGATCAGTACCGTTACAATCTGACCACGCTGTTCGATCAAAGGCTTACTTTTAGGGACAATAAAGGCAAATTTCACCAAATTCCTATTTCTGCCATTGCTTCTTTGGAATATTCGAGTTCTTTTGGATCGGTCAAACGCAAAGATTCTGACAAATTGGTAGTGGTAAGTTCGGGTATTTTGGAAGGTTATAATCCTAACCAAGTTGTTGAGCAAGTGAAGGCTTCTCTGGCAGGTGTCGAGATCGAAAATGGGTATAAATACCGTTTTGGTGGCGAGCAAGAAGAACAAGCCAAATCACTGGCATTTTTGGGCAATGCTTTGCTCATTGCTTTGGCTTCGATCACCCTGATCTTGGTTTCGCAGTTCAACTCCATCATCAAACCCTTTATTATTATGTGTTCGGTGCTTTTTAGTACCATTGGCGTATTTCTGGGTTTGGCTATTTTTAAAATGGATTTTGTGATTATTATGACGGGTATCGGGATTATCTCGCTGGCAGGTGTGGTCGTGAATAATGCTATAGTTTTGATTGACTATACTGATTTGCTCAAAAAACGCCGACAGGAGGAATTGGGTCTGGCAGAAGATGCCCTTTTGAGTTTTGATGATTTGCGCGATTGCTTGGCTCTAAGCGGTTATACACGCCTAAGACCTGTTTTGCTAACGGCTATTACAACAGTTTTGGGTTTAGTGCCTTTGGCAATCGGCTTGAATATTGATTTTTACGGTTTGTACAAAACGTTTAATCCCAATATTTTCTACGGTGGCGAAAATGCGGCATTTTGGGGACCTATGGCTTGGACGGTTATTTTTGGTTTGACTTTTGCTACTTTTCTCACCCTCGTAATTGTGCCTGTGATGTATTTTATTACCGAAAAAATTGTACAAATCGGGCGTAGAATAGCAGAAAAAGCGCAATAAAAGCAAAGTTTGAAATCCCTCTATTTTGTGTTCCAAAACCACGCAAAAATAGAGGGATTTTTGATTATACTGAAACTAAAATGGTTTTGTCGTAAAACGAAGTTCTTGTTTGTTTTTGTGGCGAACAAGAATGTTCGCCCTACAGAACCAATTTGATTGAGTATAAAAGAATTTTAGAAAAAACTCCTTAAAAGGTTTTAGTGTTAGGATTTAGGCATTTTCGTAAAACTAACAGTCCTTAAAAAACTGTTTTTCCCGACCATATCTCTTATGTTGCTAATATTTTCTCCAAAAAAGGTTGTTTTTGGCTAAATGATTTGCTTTTTGGAATTTTTATACTTTCCCATGTTCCTGCTTGATGATTACCACCAAACCCTTAGCCAATTCAAACATTTCTTTCATGTCGCTAAGAGGCAGCGCCGAATCGCGCTTGAGAATCATCAGGCGGTTGTCCCTCGAACGGATCATAAAATCACTGCCAATATACTGTTCGAAAAAAGTCATCAGGGCGGGCGTAAAAAACTGGCGCGTTTGTGGCGCTTCGAGGCTTGTGAGGTAATAAGATTTGGAAAAAAGCGGATAACTTTCAAAATTAACTTCTTCTTCGCCTATCCCAAGTGCCTGCGTAAGCCGATCAAAAGAACTTCCTTTTTGCAAAACAAATAAAGGCACATCGTCAATCACATTCGTCAGGGTCAGCACCGTAATTCTATACTGCCGTCCGCCCAAGTGATCGCCTGTCTGCCAAAGTAGCAAATCGGCAAATTCGAAACGAGTCTGCTCAATCGTTTTGATCAAACGATGGGCACGATAACGAATTTTTTTGCCATAAAAATAGCGAAAATTGGCGTATTCGTAACTGTCGGCAATGGGCAATGGGCGAAAAGCCATATCGTTTTCTTTCGCAAAAATTTCGAGTTCTTTTTGGCGTGCGTCCAATACAATTTTTTGGGGTTTTTCAGCATAATCCTTTTCAAAAACCCGAACCGCAAGCGGGTGCGCCGATTTGGGTCTTTGATGTTCCAAACCCTGAATTTCTACAGAGCCGCCTTTTCGGTGGTATTCCAATTCGAAAAGGTGCAAATTTTCCATAAAAGTATGGTCAATCAGTTTTACATTGTTCAGGTCTATGATGATTCGCTTGCCTTGCGGAACGCTGTCTAAGTATTTTCTAAAACCCAGATAATTGGTAAAAACTGCCGAATTATGGATTTTCAAAGTGATACTTTCTTCTTCT